>NZ_JBVJSQ010000004.1:0-58820 GCF_055606485.1 Streptomyces sp. NPDC037083
CCGACCCGAAGCCCTACGTCTGGACGAAGACCGCGGACGAGATCCTCGAACGCCTCGCCAATTATCTGAACAGAATTCCTGACTCAGAAGACTAGCGCCGCCAGGGACCCGTCACGGCGAACGTCGTCCCGGGGGTGTAGCAGTTGACGTACATGGTCTCGCCGTCGGGCGAGAAGGTGACGCCGGCGAACTCGCCCCACTCGGGGGCCTCGGGCGTTCCGATGTTCTGGCGGCCCCGCGCCATCGCGTACACCTCGCCGGCTCTGGTCACGCCGAAGACGTGCTGTGCGCCGTTGCCGTCCTCGCACACCATCAGGCCGCGGCTCGGTGCGAGACAGATGTTGTCCGGGGACTCGCCGGGGAGCTGCACGTCGGTGTCCGGGCCGAAGACGACCACGAGGGTGAGACTGCGGCGCTGCGGGTCGTAGCGCCAGATCTGGCCGAAGTGATCGGCCGCCGAGCCGTCCGCGCCGCGTGCGAACGAGGAGACGAAGTACACACACCGCCCACCCCAGTAACAGCCCTCCAGCTTCTGGGCGTGCGTGATGCCCTTCGGGCCGAAGTCCTGCAGGCGGACCGGGGTTTGGGCGGCGAGCGGGTCCGGTACGTCCACCCACTCGATGCCGTCGAAGGCGGTGCCGGCGGTCTGGACGGCGGACAGGTCCGCCACTCCGGGGACGCGCATCGCCTGGAGGCGGCCTCCCGCGCGCAGCGAGCCCACCCCGCCCAGCGGCTTCTCCGGGAGGAAACGGTAGAAGAGGCCGAACGGCTTGAGGAAGGCGTCCTCCGTTTCGTAGACGATGCCGCGGTGCGGGTCGACGGCGATCGCCTCGTGCTGGAAGCGGCCCATCGCGGTCAGCGGGACGGCGCCGGTGCGGTGCGGGTCCGCGGGATCGACTTCGAAGATGAAACCGTGATCCTTCGTGTAACCGTTCGTGCCGGCCTTGTCCTCGGTCTCCTCGCAGGTCAGCCAGGTGTGCCACGGGGTGGGCCCGCCCGCGCAGTTGACGGCCGTGCCGGCGATGGCGACCCGCTCCGAGAGCACCTTGTTCCGGGAGTCCAGCGTCAGGGCCGTACAGCCGCCCTTGCCGGCCGGATCGTAGGTCAGGCCCTCGATCGTGGGGACGGGGTGCACGGCGGTGGGGCGGTTCTCGTGGTTGCGGACCAGGTGCACGCGACCGCTCCGGCCGGGCAGGGCCGTCATGCCGTCGTGGTTCGAGGGCACCGGGCCCTCGCCCGAGCGCAGCGGGTCGCCCTCACGGGACAGGACCCGGTAGCGGAAACCCTTGGGGAGGTCGAGCAGGCCGTTCGGGTCGGGTACGAGGGGGCCGTAGCCTTCGTGGCCGAGGCCCTGCGCGGTCGCGGTGCCCGCGAAGAGGTCGGAGAGGGCGCCGGTGAAAGCGATGCCCACTCCCACTCCCAGGGCGCCGCTGCCGGCGAGGATCTGACGTCGTGTCGCAGACATGGGAAAACCTTCCTGCTGGCGGACAGGAACTGTGATCCCGCTGTGTCTATCACCCGGAGTGCGCCCCGGGAACCACGCGCGTGGCACGTGTCACTCGTCGACGACCTCCGGCTGAGCCGGCGGAGTGCGCGGCGGCGGAGACGACGACGGGGGCGGCACGGGCGCCGGGGGAGCCGCGGGCGAGCGCTGGACGGACTGCTGCGCGAGCGGCTGCCGCGCCCATTCCGGAAGCTCTTGCGCCACCGGTGGCTGTACCCCGTCCGGAGGCGTCCCCTCGGGAAGCTCTTGCGCCACCGGTGGCCGCACCCCCTCCGGGGGCGCCCCCTCCGCAAGCTCCTGAGACACCGGCTGCTGCACACCGTCCAGCGGCTGCTGCGAGACCGGCTGCGGCCCACCCGCCGGAGCCGCCCCCTGCGGAGGCTGCTGGGACACCGGTTGCTGTGCCTTCTCCAGGAACCGCAGCAGTTCCACCGGGAACGGCAGGACCAGCGTCGAGTTCTTCTCGGCGGCCACCGCCACCACCGTCTGGAGCAACCGCAGCTGCAGGGCGGCCGGCTGTTCGGACATCTCCTTGGCCGCCTCGGCGAGCTTCTTCGACGCCTGGAGCTCGGCGTCCGCGTTGATGATCCGCGCCCGCCGCTCGCGGTCGGCCTCGGCCTGGCGGGCCATCGAGCGCTTCATGGTGTCCGGCAGGGACACGTCCTTGATCTCGACCCGGTCGATCTGCACGCCCCAGCCGATGGCGGGGCTGTCGATCATCAGCTCCAGGCCCTCGTTGAGCTTCTCGCGGTTCGACAGCAGGTCGTCCAGCTCGCTCTTGCCGATGATCGAACGCAGCGAGGTCTGCGCCATCTGCGAGACGGCGAAACGGTAGTCCTCGACGTTGATGACCGCGGCCGCGGCGTCCACCACCCGGAAGTACACGACGGCGTCGACCCGGACGGTCACGTTGTCGCGGGTGATGCCCTCCTGGGCGGGGATCGGCATCGTCACGATCTGCAGGTTGACCTTGTGGATCCGGTCCACGGCCGGGACGACGAGGGTGAGCCCCGGCGGGCGGACGGCGCCGTGGAGCCGGCCGAGGCGCAGGACCACCCCGCGCTCGTACTGCTTGACGACCCGCGCGGCGGCGGCGAAGTACACGACGCCCCCGGCGGCGACCGCCGCGGCGGCGCCCAGCAACTCCTGGAGCATGACGACCCCCTCGACAAGAGGTCCGTGACAGCCGTTCTGTCTGCTCCTCAACAATATGCCCGCCGTCCGGCCCGGGGCCACGCCCCGAGCCCCGGACCGTACGGAGGCTTCTGCCGGCCCTGCCGCGCTACCCGGTGGTGACGGGTTGCGCGACGTTCACCGGTTCCTTGACCTTCACCGGCTCCGTGCCGACGGCGCTGTGTCGTTCGGCCCAGGTCTCCAGGGCGGAACGGCAGGCGTGGTCGAGGTGGTGCAGACCGGAGAGGTCGAGTTCCACCGGGCGGTCCTGCGGAAGGGCCTCCAGGCTGTCGAGGATCTTCGGCAGGCGCAGGAAGGTCGCGTTGCCCGACAGATGCGCCTGGACCGGGCCGGCGCCCTTGTCGACGATCTCCATCTTGATGTGCGAGGCCTCCCAGGCCGTCTTGACCACGGCCAGCGCGAGACCGATGAGGACGCCCTCGAACATGCTGACCGCGACGATCGACACGGCCGTGACGACCAGGATGAGCGCCTCGCCGCGGTGCTCGCGCCACAGTCCCGCGACCGCCCGCACGGGGACGAGCTTGGCGCCCGCGTGCACGAGGACGCCGGCCAGCGCCGGGATGGGGATGTAGGCCAGCACGCCCGGCAGCAGGGCCGCGAACAGCAGCAGCCACACGCCGTGCATCACCCGGGACGCCTTGGTCCGCGCGCCCGCCTGCACGTTGGCCGCGCTGCGCACGATCACCGCGGTCATCGGCAGCGCGCCGAGGATCCCGCAGAGCGTGTTGCCCGCGCCCTGGGCCATCAGTTCCTTGTCGTACTCGGTGCGCGGGCCGTCGTGCAGCCGGTCCACCGCCGCCGCGCTGAACAGCGACTCGGCGGACGCGATCAGGGTGAACGCGACGATCGTGGCGAGCAGGCCGACGTTCGCCAGGTCGCCGAAGGCCGCGAACGGCGGCGGCTGCAGGGAGCCCATCAGGCCCTGCACCTCGACGGTGGCCACCGGCAGGTTCAGCACCAGGGCGGCGAGCGTGGCCAGGCCCACCGCGGCGAGCGGGGCGGGCACGGTGCGCACCTTCGCCGGCAACCGCTTCCACAGAACCAGCACCGCGATGGTGCCGACGCCGAGCAGGAGCGAGGCCGACGCGTCGGCGTCGCCGACCGCGTTCACGAGCGCCTCGGGCAGGCCGGCGATCTTCTCCAGGCCGGAATCGGGGGCCTTGCCGCCCACCATCGAGTACAGCTGACCGGCGATCAGCACCAGACCGATTCCGGCCAGCATGCCCTCGACGACCGAGACCGAGATGGCCCGGAAGTAGCGGCCCAGCTTCAGGGCGCCCATGGCGAGCTGCAGCAGGCCGGTGGCGAGGACGATCACTCCGAGGACGGGCAGGCCGAACTCCTGCACGGCCTCGTAGACCAGCACGGTCAGACCGGCCGCGGGACCGGACACCTGCAGGGAACTGCCCCGCATGAGCCCGGTGACGATGCCGCCGACGATGCCGGTGACGAGCCCCAGCTCGGCCGGCACGCCGGAGGCGACGGCCACGCCCACGCACAGCGGGAGCGCGACGAGGAAGACGACGAGGGAAGCGGCGAAGTCCTGCTTCAGATGGGGGAACCTGGATATTCGCCCGGAGCTCTTCTGGTTCATCGCGGCGCTCACAGGGCTTCGAAGCCGTCGGTGTCGACGCGGTGTTCGCGCACCGCGCCGGTGTGGACTTCGTAGTACCAGCCGCGTACGCGAAGCCGCCCGTCGGCCATCCGCTTCTCGACGCAGGGGTAGGAACGCAGGCGCAGCAGTTGGGCCAGGACGTGGTTCTGCACCGCCCGCATGACCGTCGGGTCGTCGGGATCGGCGGATCCGGGCTCGTCCGCGGCGTGCGCGAGCCAGTCGCGTACGGCGGGGACGCCGTCGAGGTCGTCGCCGCGTACCAGGGCGCCGACGGCGCCGCAGTGCGAGTGGCCGCAGACCACGACGTCGCGGACGCCGAGCACCTCCACGGCGTACTCGATGGTGGCCGCCTCGCCGGTGGGGCGGTCGGAGACGTAGGGGGGCACGATGTTGCCGGCGGTGCGCAGCTCGAAGAGCTCGCCGGGGCGGGCGCCCGTGATCAGGGCGGGAACGACCCGCGAGTCCGAGCAGGTGATGAAGAGGACTTGGGGGGACTGGCCTTCGGCGAGTTTGGCGAACTCCTCAGGGCGCTGTCCGAACGTACGGGCGTTGTCGATGAGGGGCTGCATGGCGTGACTCCTCCTGGCGCGCCGTGGGGGCGCGTCGGATGTGCAGGACACAGGACAGGTGGGGGAGATGCTGTTCTGCTCTGCTCTCTCAGCAGCGGAAG
Source organism: Streptomyces sp. NPDC037083 (assembly GCF_055606485.1). Taxonomy (NCBI): domain Bacteria; kingdom Bacillati; phylum Actinomycetota; class Actinomycetes; order Kitasatosporales; family Streptomycetaceae; genus Streptomyces; species Streptomyces sp. NPDC037083. The sequence goes on from NZ_JBVJSQ010000004.1 coordinate 4,987, forward strand.
ACCTGGAGGGCCGCCGGAGAGTGGCCCGCCGAGGATCTCGACGGGCGATGATGTCGATCGCCGGGCCGGGCCGGCTGGTGCGCGCCCGCGGGATCCTGCGAGAGCAGCGTGCGCTCGGGCTCCTGGGGCGCCGACGCCGGGGAGGTGGTGGCGCGGTGGCGGTCGCGGGTGCGCAGGGGGTCGGCGGGACCGCCGGAGCGGTCGCAGTCGCGGTGCGTGACCGTCTCGTCGCGCTTCGCCTTGCCGGAGGACTTGATTCCGGGCTGGGTCTTGGCCTCGGCCTGACGCACCGTGTGCGCGTGTGCGAAGGAGGACTTCGGTGCGAAGAACGGAAGGGCGAGCAGGGCGGCGGCGAGGATCGAGATCACGGCCCGAGCCGTCGTACCTCGGAACATGCGCCCCCCTGCGGATTGATCGCACTTCTAGTCCAGACCAACGGTTGGTCAACGGCTGGTCAAGAAACACGTTAACCCTGCGAAGTTGTTTGCAGGGTTAACTCGACGTTTCGAGATGAAGTGCGCCTCAAAAGCGAGGGGTGGGTGGCCTGAAGCGACTCTTGACCCGGCGGCGAAGATCGTTTATTGAGGTTCGACGAGCCGCTGGGCGTCGCGGGCCAGCGCGGTGAGCCGGGAGATCGCGCGGAAGTACTTCTTGCGGTAGCCGCCGTTCAGCATCTCCTCGCTGAACAACCGGTCGAAGGGGAGTCCGGAGGCGAGGACCGGGACCTCGCGGTCGTAGAGCCGGTCGGCCAGGACCACGAGCCTGAGCGCCGTGGACTGGTCGGGCACCGGCCGCACGTCGGTGAGGCAGACCGCCCTCAGGCCGTCCGTCAGCGCGCCGTAACGGCTCGGGTGGACCTTGGCGAGATGCTCCAGCAGGTGCGGGAAGTCGTCGAGCGAGGCGCCCTCGGTCGCGTACGCCGCCTTCGTCACCTGCTCGTCGGAGTACGGCGCCGGCGCCTCGGGCAGGCCGCGGTGCCGGTAGTCCTCGCCGTCGATGCGCAGCGCGCGGAAGTGCGCCGACAGGCCCTGGATCTCGCGCAGGAAGTCGGCCGCAGCGAACCGGCCCTCGCCGAGCTTGCCGGGCAGGGTGTTGGAGGTGGCGGCGAGCGCGACGCCCGCGTCGACCAGCTTGCCGAGCAGCGTCGACACGAGAACGGTGTCTCCGGGATCGTCCAGCTCGAACTCGTCGATGCACAGGAGGCGGTGCCCGGAGAGGGTGCGCACCGTCTGCTGGAAGCCGAGGGCGCCGACGAGGTTGGTCAGCTCGACGAACGTGCCGAACGCCTTGAGGGCGGGCTCGGCAGGGGTGGCGTGCCACAGCGAGGCCAGGAGGTGGGTCTTGCCGACGCCGTAGCCGCCGTCCAGGTAGACGCCGCGCGGTCCGGCGGGCGTCCTGGGGGTCTTCGCCCGGCCGAAGCCGAGGAACCCCCGCTTGGCGGCGCCGGACGCGTGCGCCCCGCCGAGTCCGCTCGCGAAGCTCTCCAGCACGCCGACCGCCTCGGTCTGGCTGGGCTGGTCGGGGTCCGGGACGTAGGTGCCGAACCGGACCGAGTCGAAGCGCGGCGGTGGCACCATCTCGGCCACCAGCCGGTCCGCGGGGACGTGCGGCTGACGGGCGCAGAGGGACATCGGGGCCGCGTCGGCTATCGGGCTGAGACCGGAGGCGGAAGAGGAGGACGACACGGTTCCCCATGCTACGGGGCGTGCCAGACTGCCTGACATGCGACGGCTGTTCCCTGTGACCGACCAGACAGCGACGACCCGCCCCGGCGGCGGGCCGCTCGAAGCACCCGCAGAGTCCTCGGGCCAGTCCTCGGGCGAGGGGGGCGGCCCGTCCCGCGACCGGGACCGGGACCGCGAGTGGAGCCTCGACGAACTCGCCGACGCCTACGCCTACCCGGAGCCCGTCCCCGGGCAGCCGCGTTCCTGGCTGCGGGCCAACATGGTCTCCACGCTCGACGGCGCGGCCCAGCACGACGGGCGCTCGCAGCCCATCTCCACCGCCGCCGACATGCGGATCTTCGGCACGCTGCGAGGGCTCGCGGACGTGGTCGTCGTCGGCGCGGAAACGGTACGCCTGGAGGGCTACCGCCCCGCACGCGCGCGTGCGGAGTTCGCGCGGCGGCGCGAGACGGCCGGACAGGGGCCCGCGCCGGCCGTCGCGGTCGTCACCGCCGGCCTCGACCTGGACTTCTCGCTCCCGCTCTTCACCTCGCCGCTGGTCCCCACCCTGATCCTGACGGGCGCCGCGGCCGCGCCCGACAGGGTCGCGGCCGCGGAGAAGGCCGGCGCGCGGGTGGTGATCGCCGGTGACGGCATGGGCGTGGAGCCGGACCGGGCCGTACGCGTCCTCGCCGAGCTCGGACACACCCGGTTGCTGACCGAGGGCGGTCCCCGGCTGCTGGGGCAGTTCGTCGCCGCCGGAGTGCTCGACGAGCTGTGCCTGACGGTCTCCCCGATGCTCACCGTCGGCGACGCGCAGCGCATCGCGGGCGGGCCGTCGGTCGCCGTCCCGCAGCGCTTCGCGCTGGTGTCCCTCCTGGAAGAGGAGGGTTTCCTGTTCGGCAGGTATCAGCGGCCGTGAAGCCGGATATGAGTTCGATCGTTGCGTGTGGTCCGGAATCGGCGGAATCAACCGTTCCGTTTCGCGTCCGGCGGGCACACTGAATCTCGCAGCCCCCGTGCGAGCACGGGGAAGGATGGTTTCCGCAGGGCCGCGAGCGGCCCACGGAGGACCGAGGGCCACGGGGGCCCTCGAAGGAGAATGGGGCGCTGGTGTTCACAAGCGTGTTGATGATCGAGAAAGCCCTGACGTCCGCCGACGTGGAGTTCGTCACCACCTTGCACGGCGACGAGCCGGTCGCCTTCCACGTGCTGCTCCAGCCGCGGGGCGACCAGGCGGACCGTTTGCTGCGCGCCATCGACGACGTGGCCCTCGGCGAGCTCGACGAGGCAGCGCGGGAGAACGAGACGCCCGAGGGCGACGAGGCGAAGGGGTTCGGCGTGCGGGCCCTGGAGGTGTCCTTGCAGGCGCTGAAGGCCTCCGGCAGCCCCGCGGTGGGCCGGCTGGTGGAGGACCACCCGCTGGACGCGCTGAAGTCCCTGGTCGCGGAGGTGGGCGCGGACGAGGTGATCGTGCTGACCGATCCCCACTACGTCGAGGAGTTCTTCCACCGGGACTGGGCGTCCCGGGCCCGGCACAAGGTGGGGGTGCCGGTGCTGAAGCTGTTCTCGCACAGCAAGGCGTAGCGGGCGCGGAGCGGGACACGGGAGGGCGGCGACCGGCTGCCCGCGGCCCTGAGTCGGCCCGGGCGGGCTCCGCCCCATAGGGTGGGGACGCACTGGACGTCGTAGCGCACCTTGGGAGACAGCACATGGCACCCGGCCTTCCTACCGCCATGGACCGACCGCACTTCATCGGCATCGGCGGGGCCGGGATGTCGGGGATCGCGAAGATCCTGGCCCAGCGCGGGGCGAAGGTGGCCGGCAGCGACGCCAAGGAGTCCGAGACGGCCGCGGCCCTGCGGGCGCTCGGGGCGACCGTGCACATCGGACACGCCGCAGGTCACCTGGCCGACGACGCCAGCTGTGTCGTCGTGTCGTCGGCGATCCGCGCCGACAACCCCGAGCTGGCCCGCGCGGCCGAGCTCGGCATCCCGGTGGTCCACCGCTCGGACGCGCTCGCCCGGCTGATGGACGGACTGCGTCCGATCGCCGTCGCCGGCACGCACGGCAAGACGACCACCACGTCCATGCTCGCGGTGTCGCTGTCCGAGCTCGGGCTGAACCCCTCGTACGCGATCGGCGGCGACCTGGACGCGCCCGGCTCCAACGCGCTGCACGGCGAGGGCGAGATCTTCGTCGCCGAGGCGGACGAATCGGACCGCAGCTTCCACAAGTACGCGCCCGAGGTCGCCATCGTCCTCAACGTCGAGCTGGACCACCACGCCAACTACGCCTCGATGGACGAGATCTACGAGTCCTTCGAGACCTTCGCCGGGAAGATCGTGCCCGGCGGCACCCTGGTGATCACCGCCGACCACGAGGGCGCGCGGGAACTGACGCGGCGCGTCGAGGGCGTGCGCGTGGTGACGTACGGCGAGGCCGAGGACGCCGACGTGCGGGTCCTGTCCGTCGTCCCGCAGGGGCTGAAGAGCGAGGTGACCGTCCTGCTGGACGGCGACGAGCTCACCTTCGCGGTCTCGGTGCCCGGCCGCCACTACGCGCACAACGCCGTCGCCGCGCTGGCGGCGGGCGTCGCCCTGGGCGTCCCGGCCGCGGAGCTGGCCCCCGCCCTGGCCGCCTACACCGGCGTCAAGCGCCGGCTGCAGCTGAAGGGCGAGGCGGCGGGCGTCCAGGTCGTCGACTCCTACGCCCACCACCCCACCGAGATGACGGCCGACCTGGAGGCGATGCGCGCCGCGGTCGGCGACGCCCGCATCCTCGTCCTCTTCCAGCCCCACCTGTTCTCCAGGACCCAGGAACTCGGCACCGAGATGGGGCAGGCACTGGCCCTGGCGGACGCCTCCGTCGTCCTCGACATCTACCCGGCCCGCGAGGACCCGATCCCGGGCGTCACCAGCGAGCTGATCATCGACGCGGCCCGGGCCGCCGGCGCGGACGTCACGGCCGTGCACGACAAGGACGAGGCGCCGTCCGTGATCGCGGGAATGGCGAAGGCCGGTGATCTCGTTCTCACCATGGGCGCGGGCGACGTGACGGACCTGGGCCCGCGCATTCTGGACCGTCTTTCCCAGTGAGGGGCTGAGGCTCATGTCGTACGACGTCGAAAAGCCGGACGAGCAGTGGCGGGCGGAGCTGACGCCGGCCGAGTACGCCGTCCTGCGCCAGGCGGCGACCGAGCCCGCGTTCACCGGTGAGTACACCGACACCAAGGCCACGGGCGTCTACTCCTGTCGGGCCTGCGGCGCCGAACTGTTCACCTCCGACACCAAGTTCGACTCCCACTGCGGCTGGCCGTCCTTCTTCGACCCCAAGGACACCGACGCTGTGGAGCTGATCGAGGACCGCTCGCACGGCATGGTGCGCACCGAGGTGCGGTGCGCCCGCTGCGGCTCCCACCTCGGACACGTGTTCGCGGGGGAGGGGTACCCGACGCCGACCGACCAGCGGTACTGCATCAACAGCATCTCGCTGCGGCTGGCGGCGGAGGACGACAGGGGCTGACGGCTCGGGACGACGGCAGGTGCCGGCGGCGCTCAGAGGTGCTTTCGCTGCACGAGCGCCGACAGCACAAGCATCCCCGGCAGCAGGGGCGCCCAGACCGTCAGCACCCGGTAGCCGATGACCGTCGCCGTGGCCAGGGGCAGCGGGGTGCCGTAGCCGGCCAGGGTGAGGACCAGGGCCGCGTCGACCGGGCCGATGCCGCCCGGCGCGGGAACGGCCCCGGCGACGGTGCTCGCCGCGAGGAACGCGAAGACCAACTGAGGCCAGGACAGGGGCAGATCCAGCGCCCTTCCCACCGACGCCACCACACCCGCCTGGATCAGCGGGGCCGCGAACGCTCCGCCCCACAGGGGGAGGAATCGGGAGGGGCGGGTGTGCAGGCGCCGGGCGTCGGTGAGGGCCGTACGGACGAACTCCAGGGCGGGCCGGCGCAACGGCCGGACGAATACGAGGAGCGCCGCGCCGGCCGCGGGCACCAGCAGGATGCCCACGGCGGCCAGGAGCAGCGTCCGTCCCTCCGGAAGGAGCCGGGCGGGGGGCACGGCCGTGGGCGCGGCGAGCAGGAAGATCAGGACCAGCGGTGTCTTCGCCACGGCTCTGACCAGGGAGTACAGCGCGATCGAGGCGGTGGCTCGGGGCAGCGCGATGCCCTGGCGCTGCAGGAAGCGGACGGTGACCGCGTGCGCCCCGATGCTCGCGGGCAGCACATGGTTCGCGGCGCCCGCGGCGATCTGGGAGGCCACCAGCAGGCCCCGCGGCAGCCGCTCGGGGATCGCGCCCTGCCGGACGCAGGCGGCGGCGACCGAGCCCAGGTAGGTGAGGAGGAGCCCGGTCAGCAGCCACCAGGGATCGGCGGTGGCCAGCCGGGCGGCGCCGTCGTGCACGGCACGCCGGTCGAGCGCCGCCCACATCGCGAGGACCAGCAGCGGAAGCAGGCCGAGGACGCGCCGGGCGGCGGTCCCGCCCGGCGCGCGGCGGCGGGCGTCCGCGTGCGGGTGCGGGTGCGGGCGCGGGTGGGGGCCCGGGGCCGCGGGGTCGTCGAGGGGCAGCAGGGACACGGCGCACGTCGTCCTTCCGCGTCGTCACCGCGCGGCGGCGGCGTGACGGATCGGGGGCGAGCCTGAGGAGGGGACGGGGGAGTGGTTCCCCTCCGGTGTGACGGTGCGGTGTCCGGAAGCCGACGGAGTGCGGGCCGCAGGGCGACCGCGGTGCGGTGAGGCTGGGGGGGAGGTGCGGCGAGGCTGTGGGGTGTGCGGTGAGGCTGTGGGATGTCTGCCCGTACCCCTCGGCGTTCATCCCGCAAGAGCGCGGAGGTTCCCCCGGCTCGCCGCACGGACGGCCGTCCCGCACGCGCACGCCCCGGCCGCCGCGACGGCGACGCCGTCTGCACCGGGCTGCCGGGGGGCGGGTGCGGACGTCGGCCTGCCGGATGGTGGTCTGCCGGGCGGCCTTCCGGGCATGGGCCCTTCTGGGCATGGCCCTTCCGAGCATGGGCGTGCCGCACGGAAGGCCGATCGCACGGCGGCCGCCCGTGCGTGGCTTGCCGTATGGCGGTCACCGGGCGGCGTGGGTTTGCCGTACGGCGGTCTGCCGGGCGTCGGCCTGCGCGCGGCGGTCTGCCAGGCGGCGCCTACCGCGCGGCGGGCCGGCGTTCGGGCGTGGTCGGTTGCAGGGGGAGCGTCATGGTGAACACCGTGGCCTCCTGGGTGAGGCCCAGTTCCAGCGAGCCGCCGTGGGCCCGGACCAGGGAACGGGCGACCGACAGGCCCAGGCCGCTGCCGCCGCGGTCGCGGCTGCGTGCCTTGTCGACGCGGTAGAAGCGGTCGAAGACGCTGTCGCGGTCGCCGGGCGGGATGCCGGGGCCCTTGTCGGCCACGTGGACCCGCGCCGCGTCCGGCGAGACGGCGACCCCGACGGAGACCGGCGTGCCCGCCGGGGTGTGCACGGCGGCGTTGGTGAGGAGGTTGTCCAGGACCTGCCGGATGCGGTGCGGATCCATCCGCAGCGGTACGGCGGCCGGGCCGGGGGACACCGTCAGCGGATGGCCCGGACGGCTCGCGCGAAACGCGTCGGCCGCCTGCTCGACCAGCTCCACCAGGTCCGCCTTCTCCATCCGCAGAGGCGTCTCCACCTCGGCCGCGTCCAGCCGGGCCAGCAACAGCAGATCGTCCAGGAGGACGCCCATCCGGGCGGCCTCGGCGCGAAGCCGGGCCAGGTGCTTGTCACGCTCCTCGGGCGCGTTGGCGGCCGCGTACTGGAACAGGTCCGCGTAACCGCGCACGGACATCAGGGGTGTGCGCAGCTCGTGCGAGGCGTCGGCGACGAAACGGCGCAGCCGCTGTTCCGCCTCCGCACGCACGGCGAGGGAGTCGTCGATGTGCTCCAGCATCGTGTTGAAGGCCGTGCGCAGCTCCTCCACCTCGGGACCGCCGCCGGGGGCGTCCGCGCGCAGATGCAGCCGGGACGCCGACTCGGTCAGGTCGTGGGAGGCGATGCCGTGCGCGGTGTGCGCCATGTCGCTCAACGGCTTCAGGCCGCGCCGCAGCAGGGCCCGGCCGAACACCACGAGAGCCAGCAGCGCCAGGCCGAACGTGACGACCTGGATCGTGATCAGCTGCCGGACGGTGTCCTCGAGGTCGTCCATGGGCGCGCCGCTGACCAGCACCACCCCGGGCTCCACCTCGCACGCGCGCAGCCGGTAGGCGCCCTTGCCCGCGAGGTGCGCGGTCCGCAGCACCTCAGCGCGGGCGCCCGTCTGCGCCCTGGCCAGCGCGGTGAGGTCGGCGACGTCCTCGGGCAGGTCGCCGGGGTCCTCGGGCTCGCGCAGCACGGGCCGGCCGTCGCGCACGTCGTACACGGCGTAGTACCAGCCCCAGTACTTCTTCCCGGTCAGCGAGCCGGAGTCCGCGATGCTCTTGGACTGCGCGACCTGGGCGATCGCGAGCTGGTCGTCGAGCTGGGCGGACAGATAGTCCCGCATGTACGTCGTCAGGGCCGTGCCGACGACCGCGAACACGACCAGCGACAGCGCGCCCAGACCGAGCGCCAGCCGGGTGCCGAGCCGCAGTCCGCGGTACGACTGCCAGTGCCGGCGGATCACTCGGCCGCCTGCCGGATCACGTATCCGAAGCCGCGCACCGTCTGGATCAGCGGATCGTCGCCCGTCGCGTCGAGCTTGCGGCGCAGCCGGCTGACGACCAGCTCGACGACGTTGGAACGGCCGCCGAAACCGTACTCCCACACATGGTCGAGGATCTGCGCCTTGGTGAGCACGGTCGGTGACTTGCGCATCAGATAGCGCAGCACCTCGTACTCGGTGGGCGTGAGCGTCAGGAGGGCGCCGTCCCGCCGGACCTCCCGGGTGTCCTCGTCCATGGTGAGATCGGCCACCCGCAGCACCGACCGCTGGAAGCCGGGACCCGCGCTGCGCCGCAGAACGGTCCGCAGCCGGGCCATCAGCTCTTCCACGGCAAACGGTTTCACCAGGTAGTCGTCCCCGCCCCGGGTCAGCCCGGCGACACGGTCGGCGACCCCGTCGCGCGCCGTGAGGAACACCACCGGCACCATCGTGCCCGACTGCCGCAGACGGTCGAGGACACCGAAGCCGTCGAGGTCGGGCAGCATCAGGTCGAGCACCACGATGTCGGGATGGAAGTCGGCGGCGCGGCGCAGCGCCTCCTCTCCCGAGTTCGCGGTGACCGCGTCCCAGCCCTCGTAGCGGGCGACCGTCGCCACGAGATCGGCGATCGGCGGGTCGTCGTCCACGACGAGGAGTCGTACTTTTTCCACCCGCTCATAGTGCGCCACCCGTCCCGCAGCGCCAGACCCGCGGTCCACCCGTGCCCACATCGGTAGGATCTTGAAAGTTCTATGACAGGAAAACGACAGCGAAGCACGGAGAAGCTCTGTGTTCTGAGCACCTGATCGAGGAGTTTTCCGTCCGCATCGAGGAGTTTCCGTCCGTGACGACCGTCCAATCGCCTCCCGCGCCCCCCACGGCGATACGTCCGAAAGTGGTGGCCCGCACCGGCCTGTACGCCGTGCTGGCCGCGAACGCGGCCGTCGTGACCTGCTTCGCCGTCCAGGCGGGCTTCGCCTCCAACGCGCTGGTGGTCATCGGCCGGTTCGCCGGCCTGTACGCCGCCCTGCTGATGGCGTTCCAGCTGTTGCTGGTGGCCCGGCTGCCCTGGCTGGACCGCCGCATCGGCATGGACCGGCTCACCAACTGGCACCGCTGGACCGGCTTCGGCCTGCTGTGGACGCTGGTCGGGCACGTGGTGTTCATCACCTACGGCTACGCGGATTCCTCGGCGGACTCGTCGGTGAACCCGGTGAGCCAGCTCGTCGACCTCGCCGAGACCGTCGAGGGCGTCTTCCGCGCGGTGGTCGCCATGGCGCTGATCCTGGTCGTCGGCGGCGCCTCCGCCCGCTGGGCCCGCCGCCGGCTCGCCTATGAGACCTGGCACTTCATCCACCTGTACACCTACGTGGCCGTGGTGCTGGCCTTCACCCACCAGGTCGCGGTCGGCACGACGTTCACCGCGTCGTCCGCCGCCACGGCGTACTGGTACGCGGTGTGGGGCGTCGCCCTCGGCTCGGTCCTCCTGGGCCGACTCGTCCTCCCCCTGTGGCGGAACTGGCGTCACCAGTTGCGCGTCGAGTCGGTCGTGTCCGAGGCGGACAACGTCGTGTCCGTCTACATCACCGGCCGGGACCTGGACAGACTGCCCGCCCGGGCCGGCCAGTTCTTCCTGTGGCGGTTCCTGACCAAGGACCGCTGGTGGCAGGCGAACCCGTTCTCCCTGTCGGCCGCGCCCGACGGCTCTCGGCTGCGGCTGACGGCGAAGGCCGCCGGCGACGGCTCCGCCGGCCTGCGCCATCTCGAGCCCGGCACCCGTGTCTTCGCCGAGGGCCCCTACGGCGCCTTCACCGCGATGCACCGCACCCGCCCGGAGGCCCTGCTCATCGCCGGCGGCGTCGGCGTCACCCCGATCCGGGCGCTGCTGGAGGAGATCCACGGGCACGCGGTCGTCATCTACCGGGTGGCCGGCGAGCGCGACGCCGTCCTCTACGACGAGCTGCGCGAACTGGCCGTCGCCAAGGGCGCCGAGCTCCACCTCGTCACCGGGCCGTCGGTGCCCGACCGGCTGGTGCCGCGCGAACTCGCCGCGCTCGTGCCGGACATCGCGCAGCGGGACGTCTTCCTGTGCGGGCCGCCGCCGATGATGAACGCGGTCCTCGGCACCCTGCGCGAGCTCGACGTGCCCAAGCCGCAGATCCACTTCGAGCGTTTCAGCCTGGCGGGATGAGAGAGACATCGTGAAGCGAGCAATACCTGTCCTGGTCCTGTCCGTTGTGGGCCTGATCCCGGTCTGGCGCTACGAGCCCTCGACCGGTACGACGTCCACCGCCGAGGCCGCCTCGACGCCCTCCGGGTCCTCCTCGACCTCCCCCACCGGATCGACCGTCTTCACCGGTGGGACCGTGACCACCGACAAGGGCGACGTGCAGGTCCAGGTGACCTTCGACGGCGACGAGATCACGGCTGTGAAGATGCTGAAGCAGCCGAATCACCCGCAGACGACGGCGGCCGTGCCGAAGTTGATCGCGCAGACGCTCGCGGCGCAGAGCGCGGACGTCGACACCGTTTCCGGCGCGACCGTCACGAGCGACGGTTACCGGGAGTCCCTGCAGGCCGCCATCGACGCACAGGCCGCCGCCGCGTCGGCGTCCCCGTCGGCCTCCGCCGCGGCGTCGCGGACCGTGGCGGGTCCGACGGTGAACACCGACAAGGGCGACGTGCAGGTCCAGGTGACCTTCGAGGGTGACGAGATCACGGCTGTGAAGATGTTGAAGCAGCCGAATCACCCGCAGACGACGGCGGCCGTGCCGAAGTTGATCGCGCAGACGCTCGCGGCGCAGAGCGCGGACGTCGACACCGTTTCCGGCGCGACCGTCACGAGCGACGGTTACCGGGAGTCCCTGCAGGCCGCCATCGACGCCAAGGGCGCCTGACGTGCACCGCGTCGAGCACGTGATGGGGTTCCCGGTCTCGCTGCGGGTCGACGACAGCGTCGTCCGCGACGAGACCGGGGACGCGGTGTTCGCCTGGCTGCGTGAGGTCGACGCACGGTTCAGTCCGTTCAGGGCCGACAGCGAGGTGTCCCGGTACGGCCGGGGCGAGCTGCCGGCCGACGAACTGAGCGCCGACCTCGTGGAGGTCCTCGACATCTGCGAGCGCTACCGGGCGGCCACCGGCGGCGCCTTCGACGTCCGGCTGCCCGGCCGCGGCCTCGACCCCTGTGCGGTGGTCAAGGGCTGGTCCGTGCAGCGGGCGGCCGAGCTGCTGACGGGGGCCGGACTCGGCCGGTTCTGCCTCAACGCCGGAGGCGACGTGGTGGTGTCCGGAGGGCCCTGGCGGGTCGGCGTGCGGCACCCCGCGATCGCCGACAAGCTGTGCGCCGTCCTCGACGTCACCGATGCGGCGGTCGCGACCTCGGCCCGCTACGAGCGCGGCGACCACATCGTCGACGGCCGCACAGGGCTTCCGGCCACCGGCCTCGACAGTCTCACCGTCGTCGCCCCGACCCTGACCGAGGCCGACACCGTCGCCACGGCCGCCTTCGCCATGGGCGCGGAGGGCGTCGAGTGGGCGGCGGCACAGGTCGGCTGCGAGGTGTACGCCGTCCTGCCCGGCGGGCGCGTCCTGCGCACCGGCGGATTCCCGGCGGCGGGGACGGCGGCCGCGTGAGCGAGGTTGCTTCCGTCCCTGCGGGGCCGCCCTCGGGGTGACGTGCATGAAGGCGGGCCACCGGTGAAACCGGCGGCCCGCCCATTCGCGCGCACGGCACGGTCCCCGCTCGGGGGTCTCAGCCGACGTCGGACGCGTCCAAGCGGTAGAGGCCGCTGTAGTCGGACACGGCCGTGCCGTTCGCCTTGACCCAGGTCGAGATCTCGGAGTTCGAGAGGCCCCGGCCGCTGTCGCCGACCACGATGTAGTGCAGCCTGCCCGCCTTCACGAGGCTCTGCAGCTTGGCGAGCGTCATCGCGTCGTCGCTGCCGGACCAGCCGCCCATCGAGATGACCGGCTCACCCGACTCCAGGATGATCGACGCGGCCGTCTGGTCGGTGGCCACCGCCACCAGCCAGGTCGCCCCGTCCTGGTTCTTCTCCAGGTAGGCGATCACCGCGGACGACACCTCGGCGCCACCGCCCGTGCCACCACCGGCGGTACCGGACTCGGCGGCCCCGGCCGAACCGCCGCTCGTCGAGCCGCCGCTCGTCGAGCCCCTGCCGGTCGAGCCGGTGCTGTTCGATGGCGGCTGTCCCCTGTCCGGGGTGCCTCCTGAACCGCTCGGCGTCTCGCCCGAGTCGGTGCCCGGAGCGTCGTTCGTTCCTCCGGACGGCCGGCCGCCGCCCATGCCGCCCATGCCGCCGGTGTTCGGGCCGGCCGTCGGGTTGGTGCCGTTGGTGTCGGAGGCGGCGGCCGAGAGCGAGTAGGCGGCCGGCCCGGCGAGCAGGGCCACCACCGCGGCCAGCGCCGCGACGCCCGCCGGCCGCCGCCGCTCGGCGAACCGGCCGATCAGCAGCCCGATCACCGCCGCGGCGCCCGCCACCCCGGCCACGACCTCGGCGACCCTGTACGGCGTCCCGGAGCCGGAGACCCGCTGGAGCAGCACGACCGCCCACGCCGAGCTCGCGGCGACCGCGGTCGGCAGCACCCAACCCCACCTCACCGCGGGCCTGTTGCGGAAGGCGTTGTGGAGCATGACGCCGCCCGCGCCGGTCAGGGCCGCGATGCCGGGGGCCATGGCGGTGACGTAGTACGGGTGGAATGTGCCCTCGGCGAGGGCGAAGGTCAGGTAGTGCAGGACGAACCAGCCGCCCCACAGCATCAGCGCGGCCCGCCTGGCGTCGGTGCGGGGCGCCCGGCCGCTCAGGACCAGCCCCGCCACCAGAGCGATCGCCGCGAAGGGGATCAGCCAGGAGATCTGACCGCCCATGATGTCGTTGAACATCCGGAACAGACCCGCGTCGCCGCCGAAGCTCGCGCCGTTGCCCTGCGAGCCCACCGACGAACTCGCCCCGAAGATCCGCCCGAAGCCGTTGTAGCCGATGACCAGGTCCCAGACCGTGTTGTCGGTGGAGCCGCCGATGTAGGGGCGGGAGGAGGCCGGGATCAGATCGACGACCACCATCCACCAGGCGCTGGAGACGACCAGCGCGACCGTGCCGGCCGCGAGGTTGCGCACGCGCCTGCCCACCGAGGCGTTCGCGGCCCACAGATACACGAGGAAGAAGACGGGCAGGACGACGTACGCCTGCATCATCTTCGTGTTGAACGCGAAACCGATGGCGACACCCGACCACACCAGCGGCATCAGCCGGCCGGTGCGCACCGCCTTCAGCAACGCGGCCGCGCCCAGCAGCATCAGCAGGACGAGGATCGGGTCCGGGTCGGTGTCCCGGGTGATGGCGACCGTGATGGGGGTGAACGTCAGCGCCAGCGCGGAGAGCGTGGCCGCCACGGCGCCGAAGTCCCGCTTGACCAGTCGGTGTACCAGGGCCACGGAACCGGTTCCCGCGGCGACCATCGGCACCAGCAACTGCCAGGCGCCGTACCCGAGGACGCGGGCGGACAGGCCCATTACCCACAGGGCGAAGGGCGGTTTGTCGACGGTGATGAAGCTGCCGGCGTCCAGGGCGCCGAAGAAGAAGGCCTTCCAGCTCCTGGTGCCGCTGTAGACGGCCGCGTCGTAGAACGTGTTGCCGGTGATCGAGGAGAGGTTCCAGGCGTACAGGGCCGTGGCCAGCACGAGGATCGCCCACAGGGCGGGGCGGGACCAGCGCGGGTCCTCCGGGGCGCCGGTGAACAGGCGTCTGGCGCGGGAGGAGAGTCCGCCGCCGGACGGCGGGGCCGCACAATGGCGGGATCCGTCCTCCTGGACGGGGGCGGGCGGCGCGGCGAGGGTCGTCATGACGCGTACTCCAGGTGGGTGTTCGCCCCGGCGGGCAGCTCGGCGAAGGAGGCGGTGCGGGCGGTCGGCGCCTTGAACACCGGCGCCACGATCTCGACCGAGCGCTGCCGGACCCCTCCCGCGTTCGTTTCGTTCATGACCATGACGATCGGGGCCGTGTCTGGGGGATCCCTGAGCCGATCCTGAGCGGCGAGTGAGAATCAGCGGACTCACAGGGCGCGCACAGGCGGAACCGCTTCACCCGGGTCGGTGGCGGATCACTGATCTGGTACGCGGTCTAGACTCTCCCCGCAACGACCCGAACTCGATCGGTCGAGTGCGGGCAGAAATTGCCAGACCCGAAGGGTATTCGGCGTTTTGATACGGATAGATTCAGTCACCAAGCGGTACCCGGACGGCACGGTGGCGGTCGACCGGCTCTCCCTCGACATACCGGACCGTTCGATCACCGTCCTCGTCGGCCCCTCGGGCTGCGGCAAGACGACCACGCTGCGGATGATCAACCGGATGGTCGAGCCCAGCGAGGGCACGATCCTCATCGACGGCGTCGACAGCCGCAGACAGCCGGTCAACACCCTGCGCCGGTCCATGGGTTACGTCATCCAGAACGCCGGACTCTTCCAGCACCGCACCGTCGTCGACAACATCGCCACCGTGCCCAGGATGCTCGGCTGGAGCAAGGACAAGGCCCGCGCGAGGGCCCGCGAACTGATGGAACGGGTCGGACTCGACGCCTCGTTCGCCAAGCGGTATCCCTACCAGCTCTCCGGCGGCCAGCAGCAGCGGGTGGGCGTGGCCCGGGCGCTCGCCGCCGATCCGCCCGTCCTGCTGATGGACGAACCCTTCTCCGCCGTCGACCCGGTCGTCCGCAAGGGCCTTCAGGACGAACTCCTGCGCATCCAGGCCGAGTTGGGCAAGACCATCGTCTTCGTCACCCATGACATCGACGAGGCCGTCAAGCTCGGCACGATGGTCGCCGTGCTGCGCACCGGGGGCCGGCTCGCCCAGTTCGCGCCGCCCGCCGAGCTGCTGTCCGACCCCGCCGACGACTTCGTCGAGGACTTCCTCGGCGCCGACCGCGGCATCCGGCGTCTGTCGTTCTTCTCCTCCGCCGGCCTGGAACTGCTCACCGCCCCGGTCGTGGCGGTCGACGCCACCGCCGAGCAGATCGCCGCCCGCGGCGCGGCCGAGGCGCCCTACGTCCTCGTCACCGGCCTGGACGGCCGTCCGCTCGGCTGGAGCGAGCCCGGCCGGCTCACCGCCGGACAGGTCGACGCCGACCGACTGCTGCCGTTCGGAAGGCCGTTCGTCGCCGGGCAGGACTCGCTGCGGGCCGCGCTCGACTGCGCCGTCCTGTCGCCCACCGGCTGGGCGGTCGCCGTGGACGCCGAGGGCCGGGCCGCCGGAGTCGTCTCGCAGGCGGCCATCGCGGAGGCCATCCGAGGCGCCCACGCGGCCGGGCGCGCGGAGCGGCCGGACACCGCGGAGCCCGTCCAGAAGGTCATCCGGTGAACCGCTTCTTCGACATCCCCAGCGATCTCCAGCACGACTGGCTGGGCCTCATCGGACTGCATCTGCGCGAGGCCCTGCTGCCGGTGCTGGGCGGGCTGCTGCTCGCGCTGCCGCTGGCCCAGTTGTGCGTGCGGCTGCGCTGGCTGTACCCGCCGGTGCTGTGGGTGACGACCGTGCTCTACGCCATCCCGTCCCTGGCCTTCTTCGTCGTCCTCATCGACTACACCGGGCAGACCGAACTGACGGTGATGATCCCGCTCACGATCTACACCCTGGTGGTGCTCGTGCCGGCGATCGTCGACGGCGTCCGCTCGGTGCCGCAGGAGACCCTCGCCGCCGCGACCGCCATGGGCTTCGGACCCGTACGCCGTTACGTCCAGGTCCAGTTGCCGATCGCGGTGCCCGCCATCATCGCCGGTCTGCGGGTGGCGACGGTGTCCAGCATCAGCCTCGTCAGCGTCGGCATGCTGATCGGCAACCAGGGCGCGCTCGGCAACCTGCTGCACGACGCGCAGATCTACAACAGGCCCGAACTCGCCTGGAACTCCGTGCTCACCAGCGCCGCCCTGGCGGTCCTGGCGGACGCCCTCCTGGTCGTCGTGCGTGTCGTGCTCACCCCCTGGATGCCGAGCGGCACCCGCCGCGGCGGGGCCAGGGCCGCCGGCGTCCGGCCCGATCCGGCCGTGCCCGCCCTGGAGGACGCAGCCCGGTGAACGTACTCAACTTCGTGAACGCCTTCTTCAGCGACGGCGCCCACTGGCACGGCTACGACGGCATCCCCACCCGGCTGTGGGAACACGTCCAGTACTCCCTGGAAGCGCTGGCCCTCGCGGCCGCCATCGGGCTGCCCGTCGGCCTGGTCACCGGCCACTACGGACGGGGCGGAAACGTCCTGTCGCTGGTGGCCACCGCCGCCCGGGCGCTGCCCACCTTCGGCCTGCTCGTCGTGACGACCATCCTGCTCGGATTCGGCATGCTGCCCGTGATGATCCCGCTGGTCGTCCTCGCCGTCCCGCCGATCCTGGTCACCACCTACGAGGCGGTGCGCTCCGTCGACCCGTCCCCGGTGGACGCCGCGCGCGGCATGGGCATGCGCGAGGCCGACGTCCTGCTGCGTGTCGAACTGCCCGTCGCGCTCCCGCTGATCCTCGGCGGGCTGCGCTCGGCGGCCATCCAGATCGTCTCCACGGCGACCATCGCCGCGTACGTCAGCCTCGGCGGCCTCGGCCGCTACATCGTCGACGGCCTCTACCAGCACGACTACGAGAAGGTCGTGGGCGGCGCCACCCTGGTCGCCGGCCTGGCACTGGTGACGCTGGGGGTGTTCTGGGCGGCGGCCAAGGCGGCGGTGTCGCCGGGGGTGCGCGGGAGCAACTAGGGCGTCGTCCGGATCGGCCCCGGCCCCGGCTCGGGCCCGATCCGGACGACGACGCCGTCCCCGCGTGCCCCGCCGGGGACTGCGCTCCGGGCGCCGGTCGTCGTCGCGGCCGCGCTCGCCGTGGGTCAGCCCTCGGAACGCGCCAGGGCCTGTTCCAGCACGACGAGCAGCGCGTCCCTCACCGAGCCGCGCTCGCGGGCGTCGAAGACCAGCAGCGGAACGCCGTCCGACACGTCGAGGGCCCAGCGCACCTCCTCCAGCGTGTGCGCCAACTGGCCGTCGAAGGCGTTCACGGCGACGGCGAACGGGATCTGCTTGTGCTCGAAGTAGTCGACGGCGGCGTAGCAGTCGTCGAGCCGTCGGGTGTCGACGATGACCAGCCCGCCGACCGCGCCCTCCACGATGTCGTCCCACATGAACCCGAACCGCTCCTGCCCGGGCGTGCCGAACAGGTACAGCTTCAGAGTCGGGTCGATGGTGATGCAGCCGAAGTCCATCGCGACCGTGGTCGTGGTCTTGCGCGGAGTGTGACTGAGATCGTCCACCCCCGCCGCGACCTCCGTGATGGCCGCCTCGGTGGTCAGCGGCTCGATCTCGGAGATCGAGCCGACGGCGGTGGTCTTGCCCACGCCGAAGCCGCCCGCGATCACCAGTTTCACCGGCAGCGGCGGCCGTACGGCGGACTGGCCGGCCGAGGCGCGGACCAGCGGTTCAGTCGGTGTCACGGAGTACCCCCCGGGAGTCGGGGATGGCCCGCAGGCCATCGATAACCCTGCGCAGGACGGACGCGTCGTGGGTGACGCCGGAGTCGGGCACGTGCACCGACAGCTGCCCCGCCGCCCGCAGGTCCTCGGCGAGGACCCGCACCACGTTCAGGTGCAGCCGCAGCCGGGCCGCGATCTCCGCGATGGACTGCGGCACGCGGCACGCGGCGACGATGTCGTGCTGCTCGAACGAGAGCCGGTCGAGCGCGTCGATCCCCTCGGTGGTGGCCACCAACTGGGTCTCCACGGGCATCGTCCGGCCGGACGACGCCTCGCCCGCGCCGCCCGCCACCCGTCCGGCGGTGACCAGGAAGGGCCGGACGGCGGGTGCGGGCCCGACGGGGGCGACGCCGTCCTCGCCGGCCCCGCGCGGGGTGCGGCCGTCCGCCATCGGTGTTCGCTTTCTCTACGGTCTCTGCGGTGGCACGCGTTCAGCGCGTACGCGTGACGCCGACGCTGTTCTTCAGCTCCAGGACGAGCTGCGGGCTGAGCGCGGCGCCGGCGCGGTTGGCGAACACCGTCATCTCGTAGGCGATGTTGCCCAGCTTGGCCTCCTTGTCGGTGACCACGCCGAGCACGGCGCCGCTGCCGATCGCGGAGACCAGCACATGACCGCCCTCCAGATCGATGATGACCTTGTTCAGGCCGCCCAGACCGTAGTTGCCGGAGGCGCCCGCCGCCAGGCTGGTGATGCCCGAGACGATCGCGGCCAGTCGTTCGGAGTCGGCGTGCTCGCGCAGCTCCGACACGGCGATCAGCAGCCCGTCGGAGGACACCGCGATGGCGTCCACGACCCCCGCGGTCTCGGTGGCGAAACGGTTGAGCAGCCAGGTGAAGTCGGCTGCGGCGGCCCGCAGATCGGTCGGCTTGGCGTCTCCGGCGGGAGTCTCACCTGTCGACGTGCTCACTGCTCGGCTCCTTCCGGAAGGTGCTTCTGGCGGTGCGTGGTGTCCCGGCCGGCGGTCGGGCGGGCGGTCGGGTCGGTCGGCTCCGACGGGTCGGACGGCGCTGTCCGATCGGTCCGGTCGGTGCGTTCGGGCCGATGGTCGGGACGGCGGTCGGGATGTCCGTCCGGACGGCTGTCGGGATGTCTGTCGGGCCGGCTGTCGTGCTGCCGCGCGACCGGGTCCTCGGCGGGGCCGAAGGGGACGGCGTCGGCGCCGGTGCCTGCGGGGCGCGGGTGTTCGCCCGTGTCGCCGCCGGTGTCCCGGTGTGCGCGGGCGACGGCCGCCTCGAACTCCTCGAGCGCACTGCGCACCGCGTCCGCGTCGGCGGGGCGGGCCGCCCGGCGGGCCGCCTGCTGGGCGGCGGCTTCGGCGGTCGTGCGCAGAGTGGCGCCGCGCACGCGCCGCCTGAGCGGACGGGACCCGTCGCCGACGCCCGGCGCCGCCCCGACGTCGCCCGGTGCGGACGTCCCCGCTGCCGGAGCGTCCGCCCCCGACCGGGACGGGGAGGGAGCGGCGGAACCCCCGGGGCTCGTGGAACCCGCGGAGCTGTGAACGCCGCGTGCGGCACGTCCGCCGCCGTCGGCGGAGACCGTCTGTCCCTCACGGGCTGCGTCCTGCGTGCGGTCCGTGGCGGCGGTGGCGTCGTCGGGACCGGACGTCGTGCGCGAGTCGGTCGCCGGTTCGGGGGCGCGGGAGCGGCTCGCCGCCTCCGTCGCGCCTGCGGGGGAGGGACGCTCCGTGGTGCGCGCGTGGACTTCGGTGTCCTCCCGTGCGGCAGCGCGGCTGTGGAGCGTCGGCGTGTGCGTGCGGGGCGCAGGGATGCCGGGTCCGGCATGGGTGAGGGGCGCGGGCCGGGACGGCTCGGCCGCGGTGTCCCGGGCCTCGGACCGGCCCGGAGCGGCGACGGCCTCGGACCGCGTCGTACGGGCCGGGTCGCCCGGCTCGGTGGCGTCCGCGGGGTCACCGGCCTCGTCCCCGCGGGTGCCGGGGGCGGGCTCGGCCGTGCCGGAGCCGGTCGTCGGGTTCCCGGCGCCGTTCTCGGAGGTGAGCGAGGGCTCGTTCTCCCGGTCGGCGGGGGACGGGTCGCGTCGGGGGACCCGGCGCGGGAGCGCGGCGGGCTCGTCCGCTTTCGTGGCCCAGGACGGGACCGAGGCGGACGGGGACGGCCCGGCCGCGGGCGCCGACGGAGCGGCCGGCGGGACGGCGACCGGGGCGGCCGGCGAGCCGACGGCGCCGGTCCTGCCCGCAGGGCCTGCCTCGCTCGTCGTCAGCAGCAGCGTCGACGGGATCAGCACCTCGGCCGTCACACCGCCGCCGGGGGTCCGGGACAGGGTGACGTCGACGTCCCAGCGGCGGGCGAGCGCGCCGACCACGAACAGCCCGAGCACCTTCGTCGGGACGAGGTCGAGGCGTTCGCGGCGCACCAGGCGGGCGTTCTCCTCGGCGAGGCGTTCGACGCTCATGCCCAGGCCGTGGTCGGAGACGGTGATCGACGCACCGTCGTGGTCGGAGCCGACCACCACCTCGACGGGACTGCCCTCGGGCGAGAACGACACGGCGTTCTCCAGGAGTTCGGCGATCATCAGCGTCAGGTCGCCGATGATGTCGGGTTCGACCATGGCCTCGGTCGTGGCCCGCAGCCGTACCCGCTGGAAGCCCTCGATCTGGCCGAGGGCGGCGCGAACGACGTTGGTGAGCGCCGTCGGCCCGGCGTCCAGGACGGTCTCGCGGATGCCCGCGAGCAGCATCAGGCTGTCGGCGTTGCGCCGCAGACGGACCGCGATGTGGTCGATGGAGTAGAGACGTTCCAGCAGAGCCGGGTCGGTCTCGCCGCGCTCCACCGCGTCGATCAGCGCGAGTTGACGCGTCGTCAGGTTGCTGACGCGGCGGCCCACGTTGCCGAACATCTCGGCCACGTTGCGCCGGCTGAGCACCTGGCGCTCCAGCAGCGCGGCCGCAGTGGTCTGGACGTTGTTGAAGGCCTCGGCGAGTTCGCCGATCTCGTCGTCCGCGGTGACCGGCAGCTCGCGCAGCCGCGGGGAGCCGGATTCCTCGGCGTCGTCGTCGGCGACGCGGGCGAGCTCGCGGCCCGCCACGTCGGCGACCTCCTGGGCGGCCCCCGTCAGCGCCAGCACCGGGCGCACCACCGAGCGGCGCACCAGGACGGCGAAGCCGATCCACAGGGCGAACCCGATCAGCGCCAGGTTGAGCAGCAGGCCCGCGCGCCACTGGGCGGCGGAGGCGGCGTGGTCGGCCCGGTCGGCGATCTGGTCGATGAGCGAGGCGGTGATCTTCAGGCGGGTCCGGGCCTGCGCGCTGTACTCGGGATAGGAGGAGAGGGCGTCCCGGAACGACGCGCGGATCGCGGCCTTGGAGTCGGCCTGCAGCGCGCTGGGATCCACGGCCAGTTCGGCGTAGTGCCGGCTGATCGAGGCCTGCGACGCGTTGTGCTCGATGTCGCCGAACTGCTCCGTCTGCGCCGCGGTGGCGAACCGGCCGAAGCGCTGGGCCTGGTAGGTGAACAGTTCGTACGAGCCGACCGCGCCCGTGAACTCGATGAGCGCGTTGCTGTCGCCGGTGCCCGCGGAGAACACGCCGGTCTCGTAGGCGCCGTGCGCGGCGTCGGCGCGCAGCAGCGAGTCGAGCAGGTTGCCGGTGAAGGTGGTCGCCAGCGCGGAGTTGCGGTCCAGGCCCAGGCCGTCGATGAGGCCGTCGGCGGCCCCCGAGTACGCCGGGTCGATGTTGTCGGCGGGCAGATAGCCCTGCTCGATGGTGGACCGAAGTCCGGCCAGACCCTGCACCTCCCTCAGGGCCTGCGTCTCGGAGTCCGGGAGGCGGTTGCCGAAGGCGTCGAGCACGTTCTGCACCTGCGCGTCCACGGCGGCCTGCGCCTGCCGGTAGGCCTCGGTGGAGGGGGTGCCGCCGTCGAAGGACGCCTCGTGCCGCACCGAGAGCAGGATGGCCTGCTGGTGTTCGGCCTGCAGATCGGCGACGAGCTGGGCGACCTCGGTGCTGTCACGGACCAGGTGGGCGGCGTTCTGCGCGCGGTTGTACTCCTGCACCAGGTCGACGATGAGGTACGTCAGCAGCAACGCGATCACCGTCAGCGGGATGCCGACCAGTACGTTCAGCTTGCGCTGGAAGGGCCACCGGTCGGCGAAACCCCGCAGCCCCCGACGCGCGGAGGACGAGGGCGAGGATGCCGACCGGGCGGGCGCGTCCACCTCTTTCGTGGACACCGGGCCTCCTTCAAGGGGGTGTTGCGCGCAGGCAAGAGGGATCTCGCATGCGTGCTGGTCTGTGCGCACACGTGTCCGCAGGTGATGACACGAGCGGCCCCCGTACACCGCTGTGGCCGACGCCGACTGCTGTGGCGGACGCCAACTCCGGCGAGACTATCGCCTATTCGAACGGCCGGGCGCGGCGCCCTACGTCAAGAATCAGTTACGAAGCGGCTTGACAACGCCCTGTCGGTGCCCTGCGAGGGGTACACAGGTGGTCTCCCGATCCATCCAAGTGATCACAGATCGAAGCCAATCGGTAATCCTGCCGCTCTTGACTGATCAAGAAGCGGATGGATTGGATCAGGCCAGAGTATTTGAGTTCTCATCAACCCCACAGCCGGAACGGGAACCGTGACTTCCAACGCCCACAGCAGCAGGTCCCTCAGGAACCACCCCGGCGCGGCGGTCCTCGCCCTCGCCGCGATGACGTCCCTGCTGGCGGGATGTTCCTCCTCGTCCGACGACACCGCCGACAACCCGCTCGCCGGGGACAAGGCGGCCGGCGACACCGTGGTCGTCGGATCCAACAACTTCGCCGAGAGCATCCTGATCGCCGACATCTACGGCGAGGCCCTGAAGGCCAAGGGCATCAAGGTGTCCTACAAGCCCAACATCGGCAGCCGTGAGACCACGTACGGCCTGCTCAAGAACGGTTCCATCACCGTACTGCCGGAGTACAACGGCTCGCTGCTGGCCTACCTGGACGCGAAGGCCGAGCAGACCTCGCTGCAGACCGTGAACGCCGCGGTGAAGGCCAAGCTCGACTCCAAGCTGACGCTGCTGGAGTCGTCGCCCGCCGAGGACAAGGACTCCGTCACGGTCAACGCCGAGACGGCGAAGAAGTACGACCTCACCGCGACGTCCACGCTCGCCGACCTCAAGGACGTCGCGCCGGAGCTGGTCCTCGGCGGTTCGCCCGAGTTCCAGACCCGTCAGCAGGGCATGGTCGGTCTGGAGTCGGTGTACGGGCTGAAGTTCAAGTCCTTCAAGGCGCTCGACGCGGGCGGCCCCCTGACCCAGGCCGCGCTGAAGAAGAACACCGTGCAGGCGGCGGACATCTTCACCACGGACCCGACCATCACCAAGGAGAAGTTCGTCGTCCTGCAGGACCCGAAGAACCTGTTCGGGTTCGCGAACGTGACCCCCCTGGTCTACAAGAGCGGGCTCTCCGAGGAGGGCGTCGCCGCGCTCAACGCGGTCTCCGCGAAGCTCGACACGAAGACCCTGCTCGACCTGGACTCCCAGGTGCAGCTGCAGAGCAAGGACCCGCTGGACGTCGCCAAGGCCTGGCTGAAGTCGGCCGGCCTGGGCTGAGGCCCCACGGACCCGGCGGGCCGCCGGATCATGCGTTCCCCGAACCCTGATCCGGCGGCCCGCCGGCCGTCGTAGCCCCTGAACCGCCGAACCGCCGAACCTCCGAAACCGTTGGACGCAACAGCAGACGGACCGACCCGGGCAGCCCGCCACCGTGAGGGCGCGCCGGTCGTCCTGGACGGAACCACCCTCACCGTCGGCGAGCTGATCGCGCTCGCCGACGGCGACGCCGTGCCCGCGGTGGCCCCCGAGGCCCGCGAGCGTGCCGTGCGGTCCTGGCGGACCGCGCAGCGGCTCGCCGCCTCCGGGCGGCTGTACGGCCGCGGTACCGGCGTCGGGGCGCAGCGCTCGGTGCCGGTCGACGAGGACGACGAGGCCGCGCACGGGCTGCGTCTGCTGCGCAGCCACGCGGGCGGTGCCGGCGCGCCGCTCCCCGCCCGCCAGGTCCGCGCGATGCTCGCGGTACGCGCCAACCAGCTGCTCGCCGGTGGCTCGGGCATCCAGCCCGCGTTC
Organism: Streptomyces sp. NPDC037083; assembly: GCF_055606485.1. NCBI lineage: Bacteria > Bacillati > Actinomycetota > Actinomycetes > Kitasatosporales > Streptomycetaceae > Streptomyces > Streptomyces sp. NPDC037083. Next base: position 28,866 of record NZ_JBVJSQ010000004.1, read on the forward strand.
ATCGACGCCCTCACCGACGCCCTCCGCCTCGGAGTCCACCCGGCCGTCAACGAGTACGGCGCGGTCGGCACCGGTGACCTGACGGCGCTGGCCCAGACGGGCCTGACCCTCATCGGCGAGCTGCCGTGGGCGCTCACCGGTGCGCCCGCCGCGGCGGGGGAAGCGGGTACCCGAGCCGCTGCCGGGGCCACCGGGCAGGCCGTTGCCGATGCCCTTGCCCATGTCGCTTCGGGGGACGGGGCCGGCGTCGCCGCCTCTTCCGTCGCCCAGGCCGTTGCCGGCCCTTCTCCGTCCGCTCGGCCTCATGCCGACGGCTCTCGCGGTGTCCGGCCCCCCGCCGCGCCGCGGTTCGTGGTGGTTCCCGCCGGTCGTCCCGCCGCGGGGGTCCCCGCCCCCGTCGCCCTGCAGGCCGGTGACGCCCTGGCGCTGCTCAGCAGCAATGCCCTCGCGCTCGGACAGGCCGCGCTCGCCCAGAGCGAGCTGGACATGCTGTTGCGGGCCACGCACGCCGTCGCCGCGCTGTCCCTCGCCGCGGTGTCCGGATCGCCGGAGGCGTACGCCGCGCCCGTGCACGCCCGGCGCCCCTATCCCGGCGCCGCCCGCGCGGCCGGCGAGGTGCGGCGGCTGCTCGGGCTGCCCGACCGGCCGCGGCACGGGACGGGCCGGCGCGTCCAGGACCCCTTCGGCTTCCGGGCCTTCCCGCAGGCGCACGGGTGCGCGCTGGACGCCGCCGAGCGGCTGCGCGAGATCATCGAGGTGGAGGTCAACTGCCCCTCGGAGAACCCCCTCGTGGATCCCGACGGCGTCGCGGCCTACCACCACGGCGGCTTCTTCGCCGCGCCCCTGGGGCTGGCCCTGGACGCCGCCGACCTCGCCCTCCTGCAGACGGCCCAGCTCTCCGCCGCCCGCCTGGCCGCGCTCGGCGACCCCGGACTGACCGGCCTGCCCGCGTTCCTGGGCGCAGGGCCCGCGAGCAGCTCCGGCACCATGATCCTGGAGTACACCGCCAACTCGGCTCTCGCGGAGCTGCGTTCGGCCACGACGCCCGCCTCTGCGGGGCACGCCGTCCTCTCCCGGGGCCTGGAGGAGGCCGCCAGCTTCGCCGGACAGGCAGCCCGCCAGGCCCTGCGCGCGACGGACGCCTACGCCACCGTCCTCGCCTGCGAACTCGTCTGCGCCGTACGGGCGTTGAGGATGCATCCGGCGCCGCCGCCCGTCGCGGCCCACGCCGTGGCGTCGGCCGCCCTGTCAGCGGACGCTCGGGACCGCCCGCTGACCGACGACGTGACGGCGGCGACCCGACTGCTGCCGGTGCTGGCCGCGTTGTGAGCCGGACGCCTTCCCGCGCCGTACCGGGTCAGTGGCCGACGTAGAAGGTGGCGTCCTGCCGCTCCGCGGCCGTCGAGATCGGGTCGATGCGCAGAACGTAGTCCGTGTGCCGGATGTAGCGGGTCGGGTTGTTGTACGAGCGGAACGACGACCAGCCGGCGTCCGCCAGGCCCGGGGTGCGGTAGAAGGTCGCGTCACCGGCGAACGTCGACGTGCCGTCGTTGACGTCGAGCCGGAGTTGGTAGCTGTAGTGCCGCAGGTAGCGGGTCGGGTAGTTCACCGACCGGAAGGACACGCCCGAGCTGTCCGCGAGCCCCGGGACCAGCGTCCACAGCGAGTCCTTGTACGGCTCGACGGGGTACTCGTCGATGCGCCCGACGTAGTCGGCGTGGCGGACGTAACGCGCGGGGTAGTTGTAGGACTTCAGGCGGTTCCAGGCCGGGGCTCCCCACTTGGCGACGAGGTTGTCGTACTGGGTGGAGGTGATCGTCGTGATGCCGCAGTGCTTGGAGTTGACCGGCTGGGTGTAGGTCCTCTGGTCCAGGGCGGTCCAGGTGCCCGCCGCCAGGTCGCTGGACTGCCAGGCGTAGAAGACGCCGTTGGGCGTGTAGGTGTCGCCCCAGAGCCACCAGGTGCCGGACGTGAGGGACTTGACCAGGGTCGGCGCTTCGGTGCCGCCGTGGGCGACGCCCGTGTTGAAGACGGAGAAGCTGCCCGGGGCGAGGGACGTGGAGCGGGCGCCCACCAGCGTCTGGTCCTTCTTGAAGTAGAGGTAGTTCACACCGTTGACGCCGACGGCCATGTCGCCGTCGATCACGTCGTAACCGGGGTCGAAGAAGACCTGGGGGGCGGAGGCGGTGACGAAGTCGGTCGTGTAGTTGACCATGATCACGTTGTGGCCGCTGCTGTTGACGGCGGAGTAGATGAGCGCGTACTGGCCTCGGCCGGCGTCCCAGAACGCCTCCGGCGCCCAGCTGTGGGTGTTCATGTCGTGCAGCTTCAGCCGGTGGTAGCCGGTGAAGGTGCGCAGGTCGGTCGAGTTCCACACGTGGACGTACTGGCTGACGTAGTTCCAGTCGGTGCCCTTGAGGTCGGTGGCGAGCACGACGAAGGTGCCGTCCTGCTTGCGCAGGATGAACGGGTCGCGCAGGCCGCCGGCACCCGCGGTGGGGGTGACCACGGGGTTGTTCTGGTTCAGCGGCATCCAGCGCAGCCCGTCCGTGCTGACCGCGAGGTGCAGACCGTAGTCGGTGCCGTCGCCGAGCTTGGTCGACTCGGTGAAGTAACCCATGACGTACGCGGAGTCGGCCGCGCGGGCGGCCGGGACGCCGAGGGTGAGGGCCAGGGGGACGGAGGCGGCCGCGCCGAGGAAGAGACGGCGGGACGGGTTGGGGGTCATGTGCGCTCCAGGGGATGCGGGGTGCCCTTGCCGCCGACCGGATATTCGATATGTCGAACCAGGTTCGGCGAGTCGGTCAGAAGGTAGGGGCGGGAGAGGAACGGGTCAATCACTGGGACAGGCTTGGCGGTTTCCCGCCTCGAGCCTGTGAGAGGCCCCTGAAGAAAAGACGGCTGGCCGGTCGGCGAGGGCCCGGGCTAGTCTCGGCGACCGTGAAGAGAAGACGGCAGAAAAAGCTGACGGCGCGTCTGATGGGGGACGTCATGTTCGGGGAGGTCGCCGACGTCGAGGCGCTGCTCCGGGCCGGGGCCGATCCGGCGGCGGCCGACGCCGACGGAACGACCCCGCTGTACGCGGCCTGCGTTCAGGGCCGCGCGGACACGGCCCGCCTGCTGCTGGCCGCCGGTGCGCCGCCCGACGCCGAGAGCGCGGGCCCGGGAGCCGACGGAACGCCCCTGTGCGCCGCGGCCTGCTGGGGCCACGCCGACGCGGTCCGCGTGCTCCTCGCCCACGGCGCAGACCCCGGTCTGCGTGAGGACCACGGCACCGGGATGACGCCGCTCCAGTGGGCGGGCGCGGGACCGCATCCGGAGACCGTCGCCGTACTGCGCGCGGCCGGAGCCCGCTGACCGGGGACGACCGGAACGGCCGCGAGGAGCCCGACCGGCGCGCGGATCCGGGGCCGCGACGGGCCGGACGGGCGCGCGAAGTCCGAGAGCGGGACCGGCTCGACGGGCGCGAGAGGCTCGGCGGGTGCGACGGGGACGCCGGGCCCCTCGTACGGGGGTCAGCGTGCCGGGCTCGGCCGGGGTCAGCGTGCCGGGCTCGGCCGCGGCACGACGTCGTCGATCAGCCGGTCGATCAGCGCGACCAGCACGTCCCGGCAGGACTCCCGCTCCCGCGCGTCGCACAACAGCACGGGAACGTCTTCCGGCAGCGCCAGGCACTCCCTGATGTCCTCGGTGGGGTACGGGTGCAAGCCGTGGAAACCGTTCACGGCGACGACGAAGGGAATGCCCCGCCGTTCGAAGAAGTCGAGGGCGGCGAAGCTGGACTCCGGCCTGCGCACGTCGATGAGGATCACCGCCCCGAGCGCGCCGATCACCAGGTCGTTCCACATGAACCAGAAACGTTGCTGACCGGGGGTGCCGAAGAGGTACAGCACCAGGTCGTCGCCGATGGTGATCCGTCCGAAGTCGAGGGCCACGGTGGTGGACCGCTTCTCCTCGATGCCCTTCAGATCGTCGACGTCCAGCCCGGCCACGGTCAGCGGCTCCTCCGTGCGCAGTGGCGCGATCTCGCTGACCGCCCCGACCATGGTGGTCTTGCCGACGCCGAAACCGCCGGCGATGAGGATCTTCACCGTGTCGGGCGCCGCTGCCGACGCGGCGGGGGGAGCGGCGGAATCAGATCCGGCCAAGGCCGTCCCTCACTTTCTGCAGCAGATCCAGGTCCTGGTCGTGGGCGCCGGTGACGGTCCGGGGCGGTCTAGCCGTGATCAGACCCGCCTCCAGCAGATCGCAGAGCATGATGACGACCACGCTGACCGGCAGGTCGAGATGGGCCGCCAGTTCCGCCACGGCGACCGGCCGGGCGCACATCCGAAGGATCCGGGCATGCTCCGGCTGGGACCGGGCCGTCCGTGGGGGCGGCGGGTCCACCGCGGTCACCGTCGTGATGAGCGTGAAGTCGGCGCGGCTGGGCCGGGTCCGTCCACCGGTGAGGGCGAACGGCCTGACGAGCCTGCCTGCTTCGTCGCCTGCGCTCACCTCACCCGCCGTTGGTGCGGACGGCGGGACCGACATGGGCCCGCGGCGCCGCGCTGAGGTGCTCGCCGATCTTCTTCACCAGCATGTTCATCTGGTACGCCACCACGCCGACGTCCGCGTTCTTGCCGGCCAGCACGACGAGATGGGCTCCCGGGCCGGCCGACGTGAGGATCAGGTAGGTGTGGGCCATCTCGATGAGCGCCTGGCGCACCGGACCGCCGCGGAAATCCATGCTGACGCCCTTGCTGAGGCTCATCAGGCCGGACGCGGTCGCAGCCAGCCGTTCGGCGTCCTCCCGCAGGAATCCGGTGGACTTGCTCACCACCAGGCCGTCCTCCGAGAGCACGACGGCCTGGTTGACGTCGGCGACCCGGTCCACGAGGCCGGTGAGCAGCTGGTCGAGCTGGGTGTTCGTGGCGGGGACGGAGTGTGTCATCGCGGTGTCCTTCATGAGCGTTCGGCGGGCGGTGTCGAGGTCTGGGATATGCCCGCGGCGGTGACCGGCGGGCCGGGGGCGTCCGCGGCGGTCGTCTCCCGCGGGTCGGAGGGCGGCTCGTCGGCGTCCGCCTCGGCGAGGGCCTGCTGCGTGCCGCGCTGGAAGCAGGCCAGGGAGGAGGCCGCCCGCTCGGCGGTGAAGTCGTCCGGGAAACCGTTCTCCCCGGTGGACGCGGCGGTTGCCGAGTCCTCGCGCAACTCGGTGGCGAGACTGGTCTGAGGGACCCGTCGGGGCAGCGGCACGAGTCCGTCGGGGCGGGCTGCGGCTCCCCCGTCCGGGGGCGAGGCCGGCCTGGTGGAGGGCGAGTGGGGCGAGGCGCCGGAGGCGCCGCGTACCGGGAGGGGCGGTGGGGCCTGCTCCTGCCCGGCCCCGCCGTGCTCCCGCTCCGCACCCGCGGCGCCGGACCTCTCGCTGGACTCCTCCCGCACCCCGGAGGGCTCCCGCGCCTCGAACGGCGACGTGCGCGCCGGGCCGTCCGCACCCCGGTCCCGTGACGCGTCCGACGGCCCGCGACCGCGCGGCGGAAGGTCCGATTCCGGGGCCGATTCCGGGGCCGGGGAACCGGCGGTCGCCGGAGCGCCGGGGGCCTCGTCCACGGGCGTGGTCGTGGCGGGCGCCTCGCGGACCACGACCTCGTGCGGGACCAGCACGATCGCGGTGGTCCCGCCGTACGGCGAGGAGCGCAGGGTCACGGCGATGCCGTGCCGGTTCGCGAGCCGGGCGATCACGAACATGCCCAGTCGCAGGTCGTCGGCGAGCGCCACCACGTCGAACTGGGGCGGGACCGCCAACTGCGCGTTGAACGACGCGTAGTCCTCCTCGGACATCCCCAGGCCGCGGTCCTCCACCTCGATCGCCAGCCCCTTGGCCACGAGCGTCGCCCGCACCCCGACCGGGCCGGGCGCGGGGGAGTAGGAGGTCGCGTTGTCGATGAGCTCGGCGAGCAGATGGATCACGTCCGCCACGGCGGGCGGCGCGATGCACACCTCCTCCTCGGTGTGCACCTCCACCCGCCGGTACTCGGCGACCTCCCCGACGGCGCTGCGCAGGATGTCGATCAGCGCCACCGGCTCCGTCCAGCTGCGCCCCGGCCGCCCGCCGCTGATGATGACGAGGTTCTCCTCGTAGCGGCGCAACTGGCTCGCCGTGGAGTCCAATTCGTACAGCCCGTTCAGGACGTCGGGGTCCTGGTGCTGACGTTCCAGCGCGTCGAGCTTGCTCAGCTGGAGGTTGACAAGGTTCTGGCTCTGCCGGGCGATGCCCAGGATGACCTTCTCGAAACCGCGCCGGGTGTCGGCCAGTTCGACCGCGGTGAGCACGGCCGTGCGCTGCGCGGTGTTGAACGCCTGCGCCACCTGGCCGAGTTCGTCGCCGCCGTAGTCCAGCGGCGGCGTCTCCGCGTCCACGTCGACGGTCTCGCCCCGGTCCAGCCGGGACACCACGTCCGGGAGCCGCTCGTGCGCCAGGCTCAGCGTGGCCATCCGCAGCCCGCGCAGCCGACGGGACAGCGAACGGGTGATCCGCCAGGACATGCCGACGCACAGCAGCAGGGCGACGAGACCGCCGGCGCTCAGGGACGCGGCCGTGATCAGCAGCCCGCGCGATTCGTCCGCGCTGTGCTGCAGCAGCGCCGTGGTCTGCTTCCGGATCAGGTTCGAGTACTGGTCGGAGACGTCGATGAGCGCGGCGCGCCACTCCTTCTGCACGTCCGGCAACACGATGTCACCGTTCTCGCCCTGTTTCGCGCGGGCCGCGAGCACCTTGTCCTCGACGGATTCCAGGATCTGCCACTGGTAGCTCGTGAGGATCTTCTCGGTCTCCGCCTTCGCGGCGCCGGTGAGCGAGGGGACGATCTGGTCCTGCACCAGCCAGCGGCGGCTGTTGACCAACTGCGCGAACTGCGCCCACGTCTTCTCGTCCATCCGCCCCTTCGGCCCGGCCAGGGTGAGCTGCAGGTCCTCCTCGGAGACCAGCTCGGCCGCGTGCTCCAGGGCGACGAGCGGGCCCGCCTGGGAGGTCAGGTCACCGTCGTCGACCTGGGACAGCTCCTGGAAGGCGTGGATCTGCACGTCGATGATGGAGGTGTACTGGTCGAGGGCCTGTGCGGCGGTGATGTCGACGGGGTCGTCCACCTGACCACGGTAGTACTCCAGGCTGCCCGCGGAGGCGACGACGGAGTAAAGCCGGTCCCGGACCCGGGCGGGGGCCTGCTGGATCTCGTCCGCCCGGGAGACCAGTTTGGCGACCGCCGCGTCCGTCTTCGTGCGCTGCGCCTCCAGCGCGGCCCGGGAACCGTCGGGCCCGGAGGCAAGCCACACGGCGGACAGACTGCGTTCCTGCTGCAGTGCGAGGGTCGCCTCGGTGCCCATGGCGCCGGTCTTCCGGCTCAGTTCGGTCTGCGCGCGCAGCCGCAGCCCCTCGGTGAACATCTGGGACGTCGTGACGGCCCACATGGCGGTGAGGGTGACGCTGGGCAGCAGGGCGAGGAGGATCAGGGAGAGGCCGATGGAGCCGATACGGCGGCGACGGGCGCCTTTCCGTGGAGACATGGTCGTCCTAGGGCGATCAGCGGGGGCTGGGGGAGTGACGTCGCCTGGTCAGCGGGTTCCGGCGGCGGCGAAGCGGGCGATCTGGGCGACGTTGGCCTTCGTCACGAAGGCGGGGCCGGTGAGCACGGGGGCCGCACCGCCGCCGCTGACGTTGCCGTTGGTCCTGTGGAGCCAGAGCCCGTCCACGGCCAGGTATCCCTGCAGATAGGGCTGTTGGTCCACGGCGAACTGAACCCGTCCGTCGCGGACGGCGGCGACCAGATCCTTGTTGAGGTCGAAGGTGGCGACCTCGACCTTGCTGTCCGCCTCACCGACCGCCTCGACCGCCGCGAGCGCGAACTGCGCGCCGAGGGCGATGACCTCGTCGATGCCGGGATCCTGCCGCAGCCGGGTGGTCAGGGCGGCGGTCACCGCGTCCCGGTCCGTTCCGTCGACGTAGAGCATCTCCGTCTGGCCGTCGAACGCCTTCTTCACCCCCGCGCAGCGCGCCTCCAGGGCGACGTTGCCGCGTTCGTGGATGAGGCACAGGGCGTGCTTCGCGCCGAGGCCGTCGAGCTTGTCGCCGACGGCGCGGCCCGCGACGCTCTCGTCCTGGCCGAAGTACTCCAGGAGACCGGCCGAACGCCAGGCGTCGATACCGGAGTTGAGGCCGACCACGGGTATGCCGGCCGCCTTGGCCGCGGCCACCGGAGCCTTCATGGCCTGCGGCTTGGCCAGGGTCACCGCGATGCCGTCGACCTGGTCGTGGATCGCGTCGCGCACCAGCTCGGCCTGTCCCGCGCCGTCGGAGTCGCTGGCGTAGGTGAGGTCGACGCCGTCCTTGGCGGCCGCGGCCTCGGCGCCCTTGCGGACCAGCTCCCAGAAGTCGTCGTTCTTGGCGCCGTGGGTGATGAGGGCGATCTTGATCCGGCCGGTCGATCCGCCCGCCGAGCCCGTGTCCGGGCCGGACGCGGTGGCGGCGGAGCAGCCGGCGAGCAGGAGGCAGCACGCCGTGGCCAGGGCGGCGAGGCGCAGCGATCCGGTATGTCCGGAAGAGGGGGGAGCGGGGAGGGGAGTGTTCATGGGGGGCTGCACCTCGCTGTGCGGCAGAGCAGGAGGACGGGGCGAGCTGCACCGGAGCGGGGGTGCGCACCGGTGGGAGACATTCGTTGGCTCGGAGCCAACCGTGTGTGACCGCTGGTAGTCAAGTGAGCAATCACCAGGGGCGAGACGACGCTGCCGCATTGTGATCCGGGAGGGAATCGGTACGGACCAATACGGGAACGCCGCAGGTCGGTTGACTGATCGTCAGTGTGGCCGGCCTCCACGCCCCGCAGGCGGGCGTCCCGTACTTCGCGATCGTGCTCGACCCGTCGCCGTCGCCGTCGCCGTCGCCGTCGCCGGGCGACGGGAGGGCCGCGCCGGGGGCCACCGGATGCCGAGGGGGAGACGAGTCCGGCGGGGCCGGGAGCGGCCTGCTGTGCGCAGGTCGTCCCGGCCCCGCCGGTGAGCTGACGGTGCGGCCGCGTGCCGCGACCGTGCATCAGGTTCGTGCTCGTGTCCCGCTTCGTCCGTCGTCCGTCCGTCGAGTCCGTCCGTCGAGTCCGTCCGTCGAGTTCGTCCGCGAGCGGATCGGCGGCCCCGTGGGCGGCCCGGGTCAGGCGGGCTTGCCCGCCTCGGGCAGGTGGCCGCCCTTCCGGAACGTGTCGACCGTCCGCTCGGTCCGCGTCTCCTCGGTGCCCGTCTCCTCGCGCCGCCGGCGGCGGCGCGTGCGGGGCTCCTGGTCGGGCACCCATCCGAAGGCCATGGAACTGCCCACGACGCCGAGCAGGAGGCCGACGACGAAGCCGCCGATGTTGGAGGTGAGCCAGGTGCCCAGGGAGACCAGGATGGCGATGATCGAGTAGAACAGCCGCTGGGCCGGGTTGAAGAGGATCAGCAGGCCGCAGAGCGTCATCACGGTGGGCAGGAGGTAGCCCGCCAGGCCCTGCATGCCGACGTGCAGGATGACCGGAAGCGGTGCCTTCATGGTCACCAGGATCTCGACGCCGCCCAGGACGAGCAGCACGCCGCCCGCGAAGGGCCGGTGGCCCCTCCACCCGCGGAAGCGGTCCCGCCACTGGGTGAAGGTCATTACTTGCAGCCCTCGCTCGAGAAGCTCATCTTCAGGCCGGGAAGCTTGAAGACGGCGGCGGTGGCCGCGTAGTTGTGCTGGTACAGGTTCTTGATGACGACCGTGTCGGCCTGCTGGCCGTAGACGCCCGCGGGGCCCTGGATCGGGACCTTGTCGAAGGTGCTGGAGTCGCGGCCGATCTCGATGTTGTTGAACTCGGCGTCGCCGGTGATCTGGTCGGAGTCGATGGCCAGGTTCTTCACGCTCACCGGGGTGGACCCGCCGCCGGCCTTCAGGACCAGCTGGATGCCGCCGAGGTCGACGCTCTGGCACATGTTGGTGATCTTGCCGTTCTTCACGACCGAGGTGACGACCAGGACCTGGCCGCCGGTGTCGCCCTGGTTGGGGCTGTTCTCGATCATGTTGTCGAGACCGCCGAACTGCGCGAACCCCTCCCCGTCGAGCCGGTCGGCGGTGACCACGAACGGCATCCCGGAGATCGCGAACTGCACGCCCAGGGCGCCCTGGGCGGTGAGGACCGCGAGCCCCGCGGCGACGAAGGTGGCGGGCACCGCCATGACGGCGGCCCGGCGCAGCCGGACCCGGCCGCGTCTCTCGGTGGAACCGCTTACAGGGTTCTCGGGGGTGTGCTCGGCGGACGAATTGACGTCCGGGGACGAGGCCATGTCTGCTCCCATGCGCTGAGTCGTGCGGTTTGGGCTTCAGTGGCACGTTGTCCTGGCGCGGACAGCGGCTGCCGCGCACACCTCCTCGCAACTCCCGGAAACCGCAAGGGCTTTCTCGTTACGCAGCAGTAGCCTACGAGGAAGTTACCGATGGTTACACTAAGCGGTCAAGGGAGATGTGGAAAAAGAGTGTTCATCATGTGCCCTCTGTGGGCTGCACGTTCCGCAGCCCCTTCGCATATATCTGTCGGACCATCAAGTTCCTTGTCAGGCCTTGACGCTGACTGAACATCAGGTCTACAACTCTCCCTGGCCCAGCCCGGATCCGTGGCGCCGGATCCGCAGCGCGGCGACATGGTTCGCGCTCCCGGACGTTTTCCACCCAGTACGGGCCCTCAGTCCGGGCTCGATCCCTCCACGGCGCCGGCACGGCCGCTTCCCCCCTGTGGCCGCGACCGGTCGCCCCTTCCGCCCGGCCCGGCCGGAGCACTCACCCCGTGTCTCCGGCCGGTCACCGGTCGCCTGCCGTTGCCGGTCCGTCACGTACGGAGAAGGCGTCACGGGCCGGCGGCGGCGGACGCCGAACGCGTCCCCCCATGTTGCTCCCAGCAACGCGCCGGTTCACCCCGTCCTGACCAACTCCCCCGAAAAGCACCCCCCTTGAGAAAGAGGCACCCGCATGCGCACCCGCTCCCGTTCCCTCCTCGCCCTTGCCGGTACTGTCGCCGCCCTCTCGCTGACCGCCGTCACCCCGGCCTCCGCGGCCGGTGCGGTGCTGACGACCGCCAACGGCGACGTCGCTGTCGGTGACGTCCTCAACGCGTCCCTGGCCGGCGGCACGAACGCCACGCTGTACTCCAGCGCCACCGGCACCAGCGGTGTCTCCTGTGCCACGTCCGCCTTCAGCGCCACCGTCACCGACAACCCCACCGCTCCCGGCACCGCCACCGAGTCGCTCACCGCGCACTCCTTCGCCAACTGCACCACGAACGTGCTCGGCGTGCTCGGCGTCACCAGCATCACGGTCAACAACCTGCCCTACACCACCAGCGTGGCCTCGGACGGCGCCGTCACCGTGACCCCGGCGGCCGGCACCTCCATCCAGACCACCGTCGTGCTGCGCACCCTGCTCGGCAGCATCAACTGCGTCTACCAGGCCCCCAGCCTGACCGGCGTGGCGAACAACGCCGACAACAGCATCACCTTCACCAGCCAGCAGTTCACCAAGACGTCCGGCTCGTCGCTCTGCTTCGCCAACGGCTACTTCACCGCGAAGTACTCGCCGGTGACCGACGCCGGCGCGGCCGTCACCGTCAACTGATCACGCCTCGCGGGACCGATCCGCGTAAGGACACCTGATCCGGGTGCACGGGCAACCGATGCCCGTGCACCCGGAATCGGGCGTTCGACGTCCGTGCGTCCGCGACTCAGCGCCGACGCAGACGCGCGGCCAGGGCGGCCCCGCCGGTGAGCACCAGCACGGCCGCGGCGCCGCCCGCCACCATCGGTGCGGACGGCCCGGAGCCGGCCGCGGTGTCGGACGCCACAGGGGTGCTCTCGGGGGCGGCCGCGTCGGCCAGCGCCGCCCCGCGTCCGGGCGCCGCCGCGGCGGACGGGGTACCGGACGACGCCGCCGGCGCCCCGCTCCTCGGCGCGGTCGACGTGGTGGGCGGGGTGGAAACGGGCGCCTTCGCCGCCGGCGAGCTCGCCGGCCTGTTCTCCGGTTCGCCTTCCGAGGCCGGCGCCGAGAACACCACGTCCGAGCACGAGTAGTAGGTGTCGGGCGTGCTGCTGTTCTGCCAGATCGTGTACAGCACCTGCCGTCCCGTCCGGTCGGCGGGCAGCTTCGCCGAGAAGCGGTACGCGCCGTTCTGCAGTTGCGGGTCCTTGACCTCGGCGAACGGCCGCTCCGGCAGATCGGACCAGGTGAGCGGCTTCGACGGGTCGTACCCCGGCTTCGTCAGATACAGCTTGAACGTGCCGGTGTGCGCGATCGTCGAGGCGTACGTCATGCGCAGGGTCCCGCCCGGCGACAGCCGGGTCGACGGCCAGTCGCCGCGGGCGAGGTCGAGTCCCTTGTACGCGGACAGCCCGCCGCTGCACAACTGCCCGTCCGGGACGACCCGCCGGTCACGGCCGTTCACGTTCGCCACCCGCAGGTTGTCCCAGGCGGCGAAGGACGTGCCGTTCGCGTCGACGGCCGCACGGCAGGCCGCGGTCCTGGCGTCGGCGCCGCCCTCGGGCGAGCAGGCGTACACCCGGCTGACCGGATTGGTCGGGGCGCCGTGCGCCTGGGCCGGTCCGGCGGCCCACAGGCCCAGCAGAAGCGGACTCACGGCGGCGGCCGCCAGGGCTGCGGCGCGGTGTGCGGTCATGCGGGGCATCGGGGACGTCTCCTCGGCCGACGCGGTAACGGTCTGCCGTGAGTACGGGAAAGCGGCCTGGTGCGTTCAGTGCGTCGGTCTGCGGCTGTCCGTACCCGTCTGCTGCTGTCCGTCTCCTGGGAGCGGAGCGGGCGTTCGGCGACCGCTCGTGCCGGTCGAGGGTGGGGCGCCGTCCGGATCGAGGGTTTCCCCCGTATCCCTTTGACTGATCCTTTGTTTATCGTTCCACCACAGCTGACCCACAGGTAACCCCGACAGGGTCGGTGCCCGCGCCTGGCCGGCCTATCGCGCTGCACTTCGATTCACCCCCCGCCGCTTCGACGCCGAAGCGAATCGACCGTTGCTCCGCCCTGTCCGGAGCCGGCCCCGAAAGGCACGCTCTTGCGCACCTCTCCCGCCCTGAGACGGAAGCTGATATCCGTCGCCGCGGTCTCCGCGGCCCTGCTCACCGCCGCGTCGACGGCCTCGGCCGTCGCCGGGGAAACCGTCTCGCAGGGTTCCACCCTCCCCGCCGCCCAGACCGAGGCCGCGCCCGGCACCCCGGCCGAGCGTCTCATCGTCGGCTACAGGTCCGGGGCCGCCGAGGCCAGCTCGAACCCGGCCGCCGAGGCCGACGCCGTCGCCAAGGGCAAGGAGGCCGGCGAGGACGTCGACTTCCAGCGCCGTCTCGGCACCGGCGCCGCCCTGGTCGACCTGGGCGACGACCTCACGAAGGCGGACGTCGCCGACGTCGTCGCCCAGTACCGGGCCGACCCGCAGGTCGCCTACGTGGTCCCGGACCGGCTGAACAAGCCGAAGGCCGACCCGAACGACACCGAGTACGCCAAGCAGTGGGACCTCTTCGAGTCCACCGCCGGCATGAACGTGCCGGGCGCCTGGACCACGTCGACAGGCGCCGGCGTCACCGTGGCCGTGATCGACACCGGTTACGTGGCGCACAGCGACCTCGCCGCGAACATCGTCGGCGGCTACGACTTCATCGCCGACACCGCGGTCTCCGTCGACGGCGACGGCCGCGACAGCAACCCGGCCGACCCGGGCGACTACTACGCCGCCAACGACTGCGGCTCCGGCGTCCCGGCCAGCAACTCCTCCTGGCACGGCACCCACGTGGCGGGCACGATCGCCGCCGTCACCAACAACGGCAAGGGCGTCGCCGGCATCGCGTACGGCGCGAAGATCTCGCCGGTCCGTGTCCTCGGCAAGTGCGGCGGCTACGACTCAGACATCATCGACGCCATCACCTGGGCCTCCGGCGGAACGGTCTCCGGCGTTCCCGCCAACTCCAACGTCGCCAAGGTCATCAACATGAGCCTGGGCGGCGACGGGGCGTGCACCTCGGCCACCCAGAGCGCGATCACCGCCGCCGTGAACCGGGGCACGACCGTCGTCGTGGCCGCCGGCAACGACAACGACAACGTCGCCAACCACTCGCCGGGCAACTGCAACAACGTCATCTCGGTCGCGGCGACCAACCGCACCGGCGCCAAGGCGTCCTACTCCAACTACGGCTCCCTCGTGGACATCTCGGCGCCCGGCGGCCAGACCAGCACCGGCACCGCGAACGGCATCCTGTCCACCCTGAACTCAGGGACCAAGACGCCGTCGAGCGAGTCGTACGCCTATTACCAGGGCACCAGCATGGCCACTCCGCACATCGCGGGCCTGGTCGCCCTGATGAAGTCGGCGAACTCCACGCTGACCCCGGCGCAGATCGAGACGGCCATCAAGGCCAACGCCCGAGCCCTGCCCGGCGCCTGCTCCGGCGGCTGCGGCGCGGGCCTGGCGGACGCGGCCAGGACGGTGCAGGCGGTGAGCGGCTCCGGCGGCTCCACGGGGGGCACCACCTTCTCCAACACGACCGCGCTCTCGATCCCGGACAACGGCTCCGCCGTCGAGTCCCCGATCACCGTCAGCGGCCGAACGGGCAACGCCCCGACCGCACTTCAGGTCGGCGTGGACATCACCCACACCTACCGCGGCGACCTGGTGATCGACCTCGTCGCGCCCGACGGCACGGCCTACCGCCTGAAGGCGGCCAGCAGCTCGGACTCCGTGGACGACGTCAGGACCACCTACTCGGTGAACGCCTCCAGCGAGACGGCCAACGGCACCTGGAAGCTGCGCGTTCAGGACACGGCCGCCCAGGACACGGGCCGGCTCAACAGCTGGACGCTGACCTTCTGAGCGACTCGCCGGCCGGCTTTCCGGCCTTCTGAGCGGACTCTCGAAGTCGTCGCGCCTCGATGAACGGGCGGGCCGGCCGGTGTGGATGGACACCGGCCGGCCCGCCTCATGTCCGTTTCCGCAACCGTTTTCGCGACCTTGCTGCGAACCGACCGAGAACAGACGGTTGTTGACCAGCGGCAGCTGTCCCGTCGACCGTTACACGTGTCACCCGGCTGTCATGCCCGTCCCGCCCTCCGGTATCCGCCCCAAGAAACCGCGCATCCCGTCTCTTTCTGTGGTCGCCCCGGCTGTGCCACTGGTACGTTTCCTGTGGCAGGCTAGCCCGGGAGAAGTCGCCCTCTGCGGGCAAGTCGGGGTCGCCCAAGGGGAGTCGACGGCCTCCGCCACCCAGTCAGCGCCGCCGTACGGTGAGCTATTGTGTACGTGCGGTAAGAAAAAACGGCACGACCCGTTCTTTACCGGCCCGGGAGAGTATCAGCCGATGGCGAGGCAGTTACGCGCCGAACAGACCCGTACGACGATCATCACGGCCGCCGCCGACCTGTTCGACCGGCAGGGCTACGAGTCGACCAGCCTCAGTGACATCGTCGCGCACGCCCATGTCACCAAGGGCGCCCTCTACTTCCACTTCGCGGCGAAGGAGGACCTGGCTCACGCCATCATGGAGTTGCAGTCCCAGGCCGCCCGCCGGATCGCCGGCGACATCGACGACCGTGGCTACGCGTCCCTCGAAGCCGTGATCCGCCTGACGTTCAGTCTGACGAAGCTGTCGGTCGAGGGCCCGATCGCCCGCGCCGGCCTGCGGCTCGCCACCGGGGGAGTGGCGGTACGGCCACCCCTGCCGCATCCCTTCACGGAGTTGCTGGACCTGATCTCCCGGCGGCTCGGCGGCGCGGTCAAGGAGGCCGACATCCATGCGGACGTCGACGTCGACGCCGTGGCCCACTCCCTGGTCTGCTTCTTCGTCGGCACCCGCGTCGTCGGCCGCTCCCGTGAACCCGCCGGCCGACTGCCCCGCCGGATGTCCGAGATGTGGTACGTCCTCATCCGCGGCCTCGTGCCGGTACCGCGTCGGCCGCGCTATCTGACCCTCGCCGCGCGGCTGGAACGCGAGATCATGGCGGCGGCCGCAGTCTGAAGAGGCCGACGCGGGGCCGGCGGACACGCGCCCGCCGACTGCCCGGCCGGGCGTGTGCGGTCGGTGCGCGGTCGGGAAACGCGTCCGGGGGGCGGTGGATGCCGGCCGGGCCGGCCGCGTGGTCCGCGGGGTAGGGGACCGGCTGCCGGTCGTCGCCCGCGCGGTCCCGCGCCTCGACCGGTCCCGCCCCGCGCCCGCGATACGGTGAGCCGCATGCGTCGCGCCCCCGCCCCGCCCGTGATCCTCGGCAACGAACCCGGGTCGTTCCCCCACAGCGTGCTGGCCGAACGGCATCCGGCGATCATCCGGCAGGTGCGGGACGCCTTCCCCCACGGTCCCGAAGCCCACCGCGCCCTGGACGCGCTGCTGGACGGCTGCACCAAGGGCGTGATCGAACCGCTGCCCGCCGACGCGCACGACCGGGACCGCTGGCGGGACTGGGGTCTCGACGCCTGGGCCGGCCGTTCCTGGTTCGACGTCCCCTGGCTGTGGTCGGAGAGCTACTTCTACCGGCGGCTTCTCGACGCGGTCGGCTACTTCGGGCCCGGCCCCTGGGCCGGCATCGACCCCTTCCGCCCCTTCAAGCTCGCCGAACTCGACGCCCCCGAGACCGACGAGGAACTGGCCGTGCTCGACACCCTCACGGGCCGACCGGTCGAGGAGCGGGCCCGCGCGCTCCTGCACGGGGCACTGTGGGGCAACCGCGCCGACCTCGGCTTCCGGCTGTCCGACGCCGAGGCCGAGGAGCGGGCCGCCGTACCGGGGCTCGTCGCCGACGACAGCGAGGCGCTTTGGTCCCTGCTGGCGGACATGAACACGAGGGCCGGTGGGGGCGCGACCGAGGGGACGACCCTGTGCCTGGTCGCCGACAACGCCGGCCGCGAGCTGATCCCCGACCTTCTCCTGGCCGCCCATCTCCTCGACCAGGGGCGGTGCGACCGGGTCGTCCTGCACGTCAAGCCCTACCCGTACTACGTCTCGGACGCCACGACGGCCGACGTCGTCGACGCGCTGAGGAAGCTGACGGGCGCGGGGGGAGCCGCCGCCGAGTACGGCCGACGTCTCTGGGCGGCCATGGCCGACGGCACTCTCACGGTCCGCGCGCATCCGTTCTCCGCAGCGCCCCTGCCCTACGCGCAGATGCCGGACGACCTACGGGCCGAGTTCGAGGCGGCCGCCCTGACGATCGTGAAGGGCGACCTCAACTACCGCCGTCTGGTGGGCGACAGCCGGTGGGCCCCGACCACCCCGTTCGCCGACGTCACCGCCTCCTTCCCCGGCCCGGTCGTCGCGCTGCGCACCCTGAAGTCCGACGTGATCACCGGTCTCGACGCCGAGACGGAGGCCGCGCTGGTCGCCGCGGAGGGGCAGCGCTGGCGCACCGGCGGGACACATGCGCTGATCCAGCTGCGGCGGTGACGCGCGGGCGACGGTGATCGCGATGTCCGACACCCGCGTCCGCTCGTGGAGCACCTGGCACGGAACATGCCGACGGTCATGCTGACGGACAGGCAGACTTCGGAACGGTTCACCGTTTCCCGCCCGATTCACGCGATGGTGTGATCATGTGTCGCCCCACGGATGGCGGTTCGCACCCCCGGGTAGGGCCCGGCCATGACGCAACCGTTCGAACTCCCGCATTTCTACATGCCGCACCCCGCGCGGCTGAACCCGCACGTCGAGGAGGCGCGGGTCCATTCCACGCAGTGGGCGCGCGACATGGGCATGCTGGAGGGGTCCGGGATCTGGGAGCAGGCCGACCTGGACGCGCACGACTACGGCCTGCTCTGCGCCTACACCCACCCCGACTGCGACGGTCCGGCGCTGTCGCTGATCACCGACTGGTACGTGTGGGTGTTCTTCTTCGACGACCACTTCCTCGACATGTTCAAACGCACCCCCGACCGGGCCGCGGGCAAGGCCCACCTGGACCGGCTGCCGCTGTTCATGCCGCTGGACCTGTCCACGCCCGTGCCCGCACCGCAGAACCCGGTGGAGGCGGGCCTGAAGGACCTGTGGACGCGCACGGTCCCGGCCATGTCCGAGGACTGGCGGCGCCGGTTCGCCGTGGCGACGGAACACCTGCTCAACGAGTCGATGTGGGAGCTGTCCAACATCGACGAGGGCCGGATCGCCAACCCCGTCGAGTACGTCGAGATGCGCCGCAAGGTGGGCGGCGCCCCCTGGTCGGCGGGGCTCGTGGAGTACGCGACCGCCGAGGTCCCCGCGGCCGTCGCCGGAACGAGGCCGCTCAGGGTCCTGATGGAGACCTTCTCCGACGCCGTGCACCTGCGCAACGACCTGTTCTCCTACCAGCGCGAGGTCGAGGACGAGGGCGAGAACAGCAACGGCGTGCTCGTCCTGGAGACGTTCTTCGGCTGTACCACCCAGGAGGCCGCCGACACCGTCAACGACATCCTCACCTCCCGCCTCCACCAGTTCGAGCACACCGCGTTCACCGAAGTCCCGGCGCTGGCCCTGGAGAAGGGGCTCCGGCCGGACGAGCTGGCGGCCGTCGCGGCCTACACCAAGGGCCTGCAGGACTGGCAGTCCGGCGGCCATGAGTGGCACATGCGCTCCAGCCGCTACATGAACAAGGGCGCGGCCACCGGCGCGCCGTGGCAGAAGCCCGCCGGCCCGGGCACCTCCGCAGCCGACGTCGGCGCGCTGCTCGCCTCGGCCGCGGCCGAACGCCTGCGCGCGTACGCGCACGTGCCGTTCCAGAAGGTCGGCCCCTCCCTGCTGCCCGACTTCCACATGCCGTTCCAGGTCGAGCTCAGCCCGCACCTCGCGGCGTGCCGGCCGCGTCTGACGGCCTGGATGCACCGCACGGGCATGCTCCACGAGGGCGTCTGGGACGAGGACAAACTCGCCGCCTACGACCTCCCCCTCTGCTCGGCCGGTCTCGACCCGGACGCCACCCCCGAGGCCCTCGACCTCAGCGCCCAGTGGCTCGCCTGGGGCACCTACGGCGACGACTACTACCCGCTCGTCTTCGGTGGCCGCCGCGACCTTGCGGCCGCCCGTCTCACCACGGCCCGTCTGTCGGCCTGCATGCCCGTCGACGGCGAGGCGGCGCCCGTCGTCCCCGTCAACGCCATGGAACGCGGCCTGATCGACCTGTGGGCGCGCACCACCGCCGGCATGACCCCCGGCCAGCGGCGCACCCTGCGCGAAGCGGTCGACACGATGACCGAGAGCTGGGTGTGGGAGCTGTCCAACCAGCTGCAGAACCGCGTCCCCGACCCGATCGACTACCTGGAGATGCGCCGCGCCACGTTCGGCTCCGACCTCACCCTGAGCCTGTGCCGCATGGGCCAGGGCCCCGCCGTCCCGCCGGAGATCTACCGCAGCGGCGTCGTCCGCGCGCTGGAGAACGCGGCCGTGGACTACGCGTGCCTCACCAACGACGTCTTCTCGTACCAGAAGGAGATCGAGTACGAGGGCGAGATGCACAACGCGATCCTCGTCGTGCAGAACTTCTTCGGCTGCGACTACCCGACGGCGCTGGGCATCGTCCACGATCTGATGACTCAGCGCATGCAGCAGTTCGAGCACATCGTCGCGCACGAACTGCCCGTCCTGTACGACGACTTCGATCTCTCGCCCGAGGCCCGTGAGGCGATGGGCCACTACGTCGCCGACCTGCAGAACTGGCTGGCGGGAATCCTCCACTGGCACCGCGAGGTGGACCGCTACAAGTCCGGCTACCTGGCCGGCCGCGCCCACGGCTTCCTGCCGGACCTCGCGCCGCCGGCCCGCATCCCGTACGCGTCGTTCTCCTGAGCGAGCAGCCGCCCGAGGTCCGCGCCGCCCGACGTCCTACGCCGGCAGACGCGTCGTGCGGGCGGCGTGCTCGACCGCGGCTCGCGCCAGCGCCCGGACGATCGGGTGCGGGTGCGAGCCGTCGCCGGACAGCTCCGGCTGGAACAGGGAGGCCAGGAAGAAGGGATGGTCCGGAAGTTCGGCGACCCGGGGCCGGCCGTCCTCGTCGTGGCCGGTGAAGCGCAGCCCGTGGGCGCTCAGGGTGTCGAGGTGACGGGAGGGGCCGTACGCGCAGAAGTAACGCTCGACCGTGCGCCCGGAGCCGACCAGGGAGTGGGCGAGCGAACCCGGTTCGAGCGTCACCACGCCCTCGTGGCCCACCAGCGAACAGGCCAGCGGCTCGATGAGCAGGTCGTCCGCGTCGGGATCGTTCTCGGCGTGCGCCGCGCGCGACAGCCCGCAGACGTTGCGGGCGTACTCCAGCAGCGCGTGCTGGAAGCCGCCGCACGTGCCGAGGAACGGGATGCCCTCCTCGCGCGCCGTGCGGATCGCGGACAGCACCCCCGCCTCGCTCCGGTACGGGCTGCCCGGCACCGCCCACACCGCGTCGAAGCCCCGCACCGCGTCACCCGCGGCCTCCTCGGAGGGGATCCAGTAGGCGTCCAGGACCAGCCGGTCCCGGGCTGCGAGGGCGGCCAGCAGAAGCGGGACGCGGGTGTGCGAGACGACGTTCGGGGAGCGGTCGCCGACCAGGGCGACCCGTGCGATCTGAGCTGCGTTGTCGGTCATGCCGCTCATCCTGGCCGCGCCCGTCACTTCACGTCCAACGATGATTGCTGCACCATTGATAAGCAGAACTGATGCGAGAGTGTGTGCGGCACTGGGATGCTGGCGCGCATGGACCCGCACCTCCTGCGCACCTACGTCGCCGTCGCCCGCCTCGCGTCCTTCTCCGAGGCCGCCCGGGAACTCGGCTACACGCAGTCGGCCGTCTCCCAGCACATCGCCGCCCTCGAACAGGATCTCGGCGCGCCGCTGCTCACCCGCCGCCCGGTCACCCCCACCACGGCCGGCGAACGGCTGCTCGAACACGCGGGCCCTCTGCTGCTGCGCCTGCACGCGGCCCGCGCGGACGTCGTCCGGCTCGCCTCGGCGCCCCCGCACGGGCTGACGCTGGCCGCCTCGCCGACCGCCGTCGGCGCCGCCGCCCTCGCCGCGCTCCCGCCCGCCGGCGTCACGCTGCGCGTGCTCGGCCGTGACGACGTCCCCGCCGCCGTCGCCGACGGGACGGCCGACGTGGGCCTCGTCGACGGCCTGGCCGCGCCCAGCGACCCGCTCCGGCTTCCCGACGTGGCGCCGCTGACCACGTACGGCGTCGGCGAGGAACCGGTCAGCGTGCTCCTGCCCGTCGGGCATCCCCTGGCCCGGCGCAGCGGCCTGCGCCTCGGCGATCTCGCCGACGCGCGCTGGCTGGACGCACCCGACGCCGGGCTGCCGCTGCCCCAGCTGCGCGCCGCCACCGGCGGCCACGGCTTCCGTCCCGCGCTGCGCTACGACGGCGCCGACGTCCGCGTCCTGACCTCCCTGGCCGCCGCCGGCCACGGCCTGACCCTGCTGCCCCGCTCGGCGGCCGCGGGCGTCCCGGGCACCGTCGCCGTCCCGGTCGTCGAACCCCGGGTGGCGCACCGGATCGAACTCGTCCACGCCGGTGCGCCCTCGGGGGCGGCGCGGGCGCTGGTGGAGGCGCTGTCCACGCAGGCGTGAGACGCGGCGCGCGCCCGCCGTACCACCCCCGACCTCGGCTCAGTCTCACTCGTTCGTGACTCGTGGTGCGCATGTGCGCCGGGTAGAGCACCGGCCGGAGGCGATCCATGGAACAGACAGCGTTGCGTCCCAAGCCCATGCCGGGTCGGGAACCCGGCGGCGGAGCCGGGCCGGTCGACCGGGTGGTCCCGCGCCCGCACGCCGCGCGCCGTCGCGGCCGAAGGCTGACGACGGCGCTGTGCGGCCTGTGCGTCGGCGCCGTACTGGTCCTGTCCGGCGTGGGACTGGGCACCGTCGGGGCGACCGTGATCGGCATGAGCAGAATGGCCGAGCTGCAGCGCCAGGCGGGGCAGACGGGGCGGGGCACGTGGGTGGGGCAGGCCGCTCCCGGCGGCGGCTCCGCCCCGGGCCGACCCGAGCCGACCGAGCCGACCGCGGGGTCCGGGCAGCCGCGGCCGTCCGGGCAGCCCCGGCCGGACACGCCGCCGCGCACCGCCCGGGCGACGCTGGGGCTGGAGGCCGTGGACGCGCGGCAGGCGGGCGCCCGGATCGTCGCCGTCCACGTCCCCGGCCCCGGCTTCGCGGCCGGCCTGGCCCGCGGGGACGTCCTGCTGAGGTTCGGCGGCGCCAGGATCGACTCGGCGACGGATCTCGCCCGGGCCGTCGACCGGACACGCCCCGGCACAGCAGTCGAGCTGACGGTCCGGCAGCGCAGCGGCGGCTACCGGCGGTTGACGGTGGTACCCGGAGTCGTCACCTGAGACGGCCGCACGACACAGGGCGGGGCCGACACCAACCCCGTCCGGGCCTTCCCGGGCGGCTGCACGCGCACTCGTGGCGCCTCATCCGGCCCTCGCGCTCCGTCCGGGCCCCGCGCTCCGTCCGGGCGTCGCTGCGTTCGTCCGGCCGTCCGCGACCCGCCGGCCGCCCGCCGCCTGCCGGGCCCGCCCGACGACCCGCCCGCCGGCCCGGTCCCCCTTCGGGCCTTCCCGTGCGCCTGCACGCGCACTCGTAGTCCCCTCATCCTGACCCCGCGCTCCGCCCACCCGCGCGACCGTCCGACCGTCCCGGCCGAGCGATCGCCCGGCCGACGGCGTCCGTGGCGGCCTACGGTGTGATGGCCGACGTCGACTTCGGCCCTGTCTCGTGTCGCGGATCCGGCCGGGGCGCCCCGCACCTGAACGCCGAGACGCAGCCCGCGCCCACCAGACGTGCTGCTGCTTCCCGGCATGCGGCCGGACCCGGACGGCCGACCGTGGTGGTCCCCCCGGGCCGGCGATGCGCCGGAAACCTCGTCAACCGGCTCGCGAGACGCTCTCCGGGCGGGCAGGATGCTGCCCGTGGTCGTCACACCGCTGTCACCACGTCCGTACGACCGTCACACCAAACCTCAGTCGCCCCGTCCATTCTGGGAGGCCCGGATGACCGGCACCGCCCCCGCGCCCTTCACCGCCGACGACTACCGGGCCCGCATGGCCCGCGCCGCGCGCGAGGCCGCCGGTGCCGGACTCGGCGGCCTCCTCGTGGCGCCGGGCCCCGACCTGGTCTGGCTCACCGGCTACGCGCCCACCGCCGCGACCGAACGGCTGACCCTGCTCGTCCTCGCCGCCGACCGCGACCCCGTCCTCGTCGTGCCGACCCTGGAGGCCCCCGACGCCGCGAAGGCGGCCGGCTCCCCTGCGCTCACCCTGCGCGACTGGACCGACGGCAAGGACCCCTACGCCCTCACCGCCGCCCTCCTCGACGACGGCGGCCGGTTCGGGATCAGCGACAACGCCTGGGCGATGCACCTTCTGGGCCTGCAGAAGGCCCTGCCCGCCACCTCCTACGCCTCCCTCACCGAGGCACTGCCGATGCTGCGCGCCGTCAAGGACGCGGCGGAGCTGGAGCTGATGGCGGCGGCGGGCGCGGCCGCGGACCGGGCGTTCGAGGAGATCCGGCAGGTTCGCTTCGCCGGACGCAGGGAGACGGAGGTCGGCGCCGACCTCGCCGACCTGCTGCGCCGCTTCGGGCACTCCCAGGTCGACTTCACCATCGTCGCCTCGGGGCCGAACGGCGCCAACCCGCACCACGAGGTCGGCGACCGGGTCATCGAACGCGGCGACATGGTCGTCCTCGACTTCGGCGGCCTCAAGGACGGCTACGGCTCCGACACCTCCCGCACTGTCCACGTCGGCGAACCCACCGAGGAGGAGCGCCGGGTCCACGACGTCGTCCGCGAGGCGCAGGAGGCGGGCTTCCGGGCGGTCCGGCCCGGCGCCGCCTGCCAGGACGTCGACCGGGCCGCCCGCGCGGTCATCGCCGACGCCGGCTACGGCGCGTACTTCATCCACCGCACCGGCCACGGCATCGGCGTCACCACCCACGAGCCGCCGTACATGATCGAGGGCGAGGAACAGCCCCTCGTGCCCGGCATGTGCTTCTCCGTCGAACCCGGCGTCTATCTGCCCGGCCGCTTCGGCGTGCGCATCGAGGACATCGTCACCGTCACCGAGGACGGCGGCCGCCGCCTCAACGACACCACCCGCGAACTGGTCATAGTGGACTGACCGCCCCAGGAGTCCCCGGCACCCACCCGAACGGCAACGGCGCGACCATGACCCAGGCACCGACACCCACCGCGGACACCGTCCGCCGACTGGTCCGCGCGCTCCTGAAGGAGAGCGGCCCGAGCGGCTCGGGGCCGGAGGTACGGCCCGTCGCCGAGGGCGGCACGCATTCCACCTGGTGGGTCGGCGCCCGCCATGTGCTGCGCCTGGCCCCCGACCGCGAGGCCAGTGTGCGCCGCCGCCGCGAACTGCGGCTGCGCGACCTCGTCCGCCCGCACGTCCCCGTGGCCCTGCCGACCAGCGTCGCGCAGGGCGAGTGGTCGCCGGGGCTGACCTACACCCTCGACACCAGGCTGTCCGGCGGCACCGCCGAGGAGCACGACGTGTCGGCCGTCGGCGAGGCCGACCTCGCCGGACTGCTCGGCGGACTGCGGGAGGTGCCGCCCCGGCAGGCCGAGGCGCTCGGCGTGCCGCGCACCGCGCCGCGCTCCCTGGAGGCGCTGCGGCGGATGGCCGTGGGCGCCGCCGAAGCCCTCGCACGGGCCGACGAGTTCGACCCCGCCCGCCTGCACCAGCTCACCCCGCCCGGCGCGGCACAGCTGGCCGCTCAGCCTGCCACGTCCGTACTCGTCCACCACGCGCTGCGGGGCGAGCACCTCGTGGTGAGCGCCGACGGCCGGGTGCGCGGCGTCCTGGACTGGACCGAGGCGGTCGTCGGGGACCCCGCGGAGGACATCGCCGGCCTCGCCGTGGCCGTCGGCTCCGGCGCCGCCGTCCGTGCCGCCACCCTCGCCGGCTACGGCGCCCGCCCCTGTCTGCGCGGCCTGTGGCTGGCCCGCTGCGACACCGTCGTCCGCCTCGCGAAAGGCGCCACGGGCCCCGGCCCGCGCGACCCCGAGGCCCTCGCCCTCCAGCGGACCCAGTTGCAACGGGCCTGGGAGGCGATCCTGCTGGAGCGGGTGACGGAGCTGCGCGAGGACGGGGAGGACGGTTCGGCCGAGGACGCGTAGGCGCGACAGCCCGAGCGCGCCCCGCCCGGTCCACCCCCACTCACCGGGGCGGCGGCTCCCGGCCCCACCCGCCCGGATCCACTCGCTCCCGCCCCCCCGGCGGATCCGGCCCCCGCTCACCGGGCAGGTCCCGTTCCGCCTCGCTGTGCTCCCGCTCCGGCGCAGGCGGCGAGGAGCCGCATCACCTCCCGGGCGGTCTCACTCCCGCTCACTGGGTGTCCCGTTCTCGCCCGCCGGGCGGATCTCCCCGCTCACCGGACGGGTCCCGCTCACGCCCGTTGGGCGGGTCCCCCCGGCTCACCGGACGGGTCCCGCTCACGCCCGCCGGGCGGATGCCCTCGCTCACCGGGCGGGTCCCCCCGGCCCACCGGGCGGGCTCAGTCCTGCTCGAGTACCACGCAGGACTGGCCGGGGAGTCGTAGCAGCCCGTCCGGGCCCGGTGCGTCCACCGGCTCCCAGGCGGCCAGTACGCGGGCCGGGCGCGGCCCCAGAGGGATCGAGGCGGGCTTCTCGCCGAGGTTGACGGCCACCCGGACGTCGCCGCGCCGGAAGGCCAGCCAGCGGGCCTCGGCGTCGTGGGCCACCTTGATGTCGGCCAGGTCGGGGTCGGTGAGGTCGGCCTGTGCGTGCCGCAGCGCGATCAGTTCGCGGTACCAGGCCAGCACGCGCGCGTGCGGCTCGCGCCGCGGCTCGGACCAGTCCAGGCAGGAGCGCTCGCGCGTCGCCGGGTCCTGCGGGTCGGGGACGTCCTCCTCGGCCCAGCCGTGCGAGGTGAACTCCCGCCGTCGGCCTCGCCGTACCGCCTCGGCGAGCTCGGGGTCGGTGTGGTCGGTGAAGTACTGCCAGGGCGTGCCGGCGGCCCACTCCTCGCCCATGAACAGCATCGGAGTGAACGGGGCGGTCAGCGTCAGCGCGGCCGCGCACGCCAGCAGGCCGGGGGAGAGGGATGCCGAGAGGCGGTCGCCCTGGGCGCGGTTGCCGACCTGGTCGTGGGTCTGCGCATACCCGAGGAGCCGATGCGCCGGCACCCGGGAGCGGTCCAGCGGACGCCCGTGACTGCGGCCCCGGAAGCCGGAGTACGCGCCGTCGTGGAAGAAACCGCCGGTGAGGGTCTTCGTGAGCGCGGTGAACGGATCGCGCGCGAAGTCGGCGTAGTAGCCCTGGGACTCGCCGGTGAGGGCCGTGTGCAGGGCGTGATGGAAGTCGTCGTTCCACTGCGCGTGCAGGCCCAGGCCGCCCTCCCGGCGGGGTGTGATCAGCCGGGGGTCGTTCAGATCGGACTCGGCGACCAGGAAGAGCGGGCGGCCCGTCTCGGCGGCGAGGGCGTCCACGGCCGTCGACAGTTCCTCCAGGAAGTGGCACGCGCGCGTGTCCGCCAGCGCGTGCACCGCGTCCAGCCGCAGCCCGTCGAGCCGGTAGTCGCGCAGCCAGGCCAGCGCGCTGTCCACCAGGTAGGCGCGCACCTCGTCCGAGCCGGGCGCGTCGAGGTTGACGGCCGCCCCCCACGGCGTGTGGTGCGTCTCGGTGAAGTACGGGCCGAACTCGGGCAGGAAGTTGCCGGACGGGCCCAGATGGTTGTGCACCACGTCCAGGACCACGCCCAGACCGAGCTCATGGGCCCGGTCCACGAAGCGCTTCAGCGCCTCGGGACCGCCGTACGGCTCGTGCACCGCCCACGGCGACACCCCGTCGTACCCCCAGCCGTGCCGGCCGGGGAAGCTGCACAGCGGCATCAACTCCACGTGGGTGATGCCGAGTTCGGCGAGGTGGCTGAGCCGCCCGGCGGCCGCGTCCAGGGTGCCCTCCGGGGTGTACGTGCCCACGTGCAGCTCGTACAGGACCGCCCCCGCCAGCGGCCGCCCGGCCCACTGCGCACGCCAGGTGTAGCGACCCTGGTCGACGACCGCGCTGAGCCCCTCGGGGCCGTCCGGCTGGCGGCGTGAGCGAGGATCGGGCCGGAGCGGGCCGTCGTCCAGGGCGAAGCCGTACCGGGCGCCGTCCTCGGCCGGCGCCTCGCCGATCCACCACCCGGCGCGTTCCGGATCGCGCTCCAACGCGCGCGTGACGCCCTCGCACTGGAGCGTCACGCGTTCGGCCTGCGGTGCCCACACCTCGAACTGCACGGACGGTTCCCCTTCGTCTGCTCACCGTGATGTAGCCCGTCGTCGTCCATCGTGCTGCAAACGGGATCAATACGCTTTTGGAACACACCCATTGCCGCCACGCGCCTGTGCGGGGTGTTTACCCGTTTTCTGGACACCGGGGGTTCGCTGACCGACAATCACCACCGTGACGTCGTCTTTCGAGTTCAACACGTACCCCGCGCGGCTTACCGACGCGGAGCGCGACAAGGCGCTGAAGGTGCTGCGTGACGGCGTCGCCGTGGGGCGTCTGTCGCACGACACGTTCATCCGGCGCATGGAGCTGGCCCTCGCCGCCCGCCGCTCGGACGAGCTCGCCGTCCTCACCGCCGACCTGCCCAAGGAGAACCGCTTCTCCCGCGCCCTCTTCGGCACCGTCGAGGCTGTCTCGGGGTTCACCGTCCGGCTGCGCAGGGCCTGGCAGGCCGAGCGGCTGCCCAAGCTCCTGCTGCCGCACCCCGGCACCGAGCAGGCCCTGCGCATCGGCCGCGACCCCGCGAGCGGCCTCCGGCTGACCCACGAGAGCGTCTCGCGGGTGCACGCCGAGCTGAGTCGCCAGGGCGGCATGTGGGTGCTGCGCGACCTCGGCTCGACCAACGGGACGACCGTCAACGGGCGCCGTGTCATCGGCGCGGCCGTGGTCCGCGAGGGCGACCAGGTCGCCTTCGGCCGGATGGCGTTCCGCCTCTCGGTGAACTGAGTCGGCTCAAGTCCCTCTGCAGGACGTGGTGTTGACGTACCGCAGGCCCATGACTCACTGTGCGTACACCGGACACGCCAGGTGAACCGACGGTGCCGCCCCGTGGAGGTGTGCCCTGCCGCTCCTCCGCTACCCGACCGTGGACGAACTCGCGGCCCGCGCGGCCGCGCTCGCCGCCCGCAGCTCCGGGAACGCCCGGCTGCGCCGTGTCGGGGTCTCGCGCGCGGGCTCGCCGCTGTGGCTGCTCTCCGTGGGACGGGGCGCCCGCCAGGCCCTCGTCGTCGCCGGACCGCACGCCAACGAGCCCGTCGGCGGCGCCACCGTGCTGCGGCTCGCCGAACGCGTCCTGGCCGACCCGCGGCTCACCGCCGACGCCGACGCCACCTGGAACCTGCTGCTGTGCCTGGACCCCGACGGCCTGCGCCGCAACGAGGGCTGGCTGGCCGGCCCCTACAGCCTCGGCCGCCACTTCCGGCACTTCTTCCGGCCCGGCTTCCTGGAACAGCCGGAGTGGCTGCCCGACGGCGCGGCAGCCGCCGCGCTGCCGGAAACCAGGGCGCTGCTGCGTCTGCAGGACGAACTGAAACCTTTCTTCCAGTGCTCGCTGCACGGCGTCGACGTCGGGGGCGCATTCGTGGAACTGACCCGCGACCTGCCCGGACTGTCCCGGCGGGTCGCCCACACGGCCGCCCGCCTCGGCATTCCCCGCGAGCTCGGCCCCCACGACGCCCTGTACTGGCCCCGGCTGGGACCCGCCGTCTACCGCATCCCGCCGCCGCGCCCGGGCGACCTGGCCGCCGCGATCACCGAGGCCGCCGTGGAGTCGACCTGGTACCACCCGCACCGGCACGGCACGCTCACCGCGGTCGTCGAGTCGCCCATGTGGGGCGTGGCGGCCGTGGAGGACGACTCCCGGCCCGCCGACCGGGACGCCGTCCTGCGGTCCGTCAGTCACGCCCTGCGCCGGGACATCGGGGTGCTGGAACGTATCCTCACGAGGGTGCGGCCGCACCTCCTCGACGTCCCCGACGCGGCCCGGCTGCTCGCCCCGGTCGACGACTACCTCCTGGTCTGCCCCGGCCTCGCGGACGCCTGGGATCCCGCCACCGCCGACCCGGCCCGCCCGCTCCCGCCGCTGAGCACCGCCCACCTGACCGCCCTGCGCATCGCCGGGCGGCGGATCGCCCTCCGCACGGCAGGTCTGCTGCACCAGCTGGTCACCGGCGCCCGACACGACCCCAGCGGCGCGCTGCCGGAGCTGGACGCGCTCATCGACGCGTGGTGCGCCGGCTTCCGGGACGAGTGCGGGGCGCGCTGGATCCCCGTGGCACGCCAGGCGGAGTACCAGGCGCGGGTCGTGCTCGCCGCGTTCGACCTGGCCGGCCGCCACCCCGCCGATCCCGACCCTGCCCGTTCGGGTGAGTCGGACTGGGGTACCCGGCCCGCCGTGCCGATGCACGGGGAATGACGTACTTCTCCCACGATCTCCGGTCGGCGAAAGCCGTACGGCGCGTCCTGCCGGCCGCGGCCGCCCTCCTCCTCGCCGCGAGCGCAGTCCCCGCCGTGGCGGCCTCCGGGGACGCCCTTCCCGGCAACTGGCTCCAGCTCACCGTCACCCGCGGCGACTCCCGCTCCAGCGACTCCCGCGGCACCCTCCTGATGTGCGACCCGCCCCAGGGCCACTCCCGGGCCGCGGAGGCCTGCGACGTCCTGGCCGAGGCCGACGGGGACGTCGACGCCCTCGCCGGGGACGGCGGCAGCCGCATCTGCCCGCTCGTGTACGCCCCGGTGACCGTCCGCGCCCAGGGCCGCTGGAACGGCCGCCCGGTCGACTACCGGCGCACCTTCGGCAACGACTGCGAGCGGGAGGCGCTGACCGGGGCGGTCTTCGCCCTGGACGACGACGAGGTGCCCGAGGTCTGAGCGGGCCGGGGTGGTCGCGGACACACGCGCGTGCCCGCGACCCCCCCCTCGCGCTGCCCCCCCTCGCGCTG
>NZ_JBVJSQ010000004.1:58913-149684 GCF_055606485.1 Streptomyces sp. NPDC037083
CGCACTGCCCCTCCTCGCGCTGCCCCTCCTCGCGCTGCCCCTCCTCGCGCTGCCCCTCCTCGCGCTGCCCCTCCTCGCGCTGCCCCTCCTCGCGCTGCCCCTCCTCGCGCTGCCCCCTCCTCGCGCTGCCCCTCCTCGCGCTGCCCGCCCGCTCGCGCTGCCCCCCCCGCTCGCGCGGCTCCTTGTCTCGTCAGCCCTGTCAGTCGTGCCAGCCGTGGGTGCTTCTTCGCCGTGTTCCGGCGGGCGTCACGCCACGTGCTCGCGTGCGTGCAGGGCCGCCGCGACGACCGTGCGGGACTGGTGCTCGACCTGGTGCTCCAAGGGCACCCAGCGGGCCCGGAAGCGGTCGGCGAAGGCATCGCTCCAGGTCTCGACGAGTCGCTCCAGTCGCGGGGCCGCGTGGTCGTCGCTCTCCTGCAGGACCCGCCGCAGCATCGCCGCCGCCCGCAGCGGCAGCCGGCGGGCGAAGGCGTCGACGCTGCCGACGTAGGCCATCGTCGTGTCGGCCGGCGGAGTGTGGGTCCAGTCCGCGGCCAGCCCCGGCGCCAGCTCCAGCGCCCACCTGGCCGCGCGCAGCAGCGGTCCGTCCACGCCCTCCAGCCGCGGCAGCGCCTCGGCGAGGACGCGCTCCACCTCCGTGGCGTCGCGCAGCAGCCGCCTCGCCAGCCGCCGTATCGCCGCGGCCGGGGCGGGATGCGGGGCGGGGTCGTCCACCATGTCGCTCGCCCACATCGGCACCTCCACCACGGCGGTCAGGCCGCCGTACCGGTGCGCGTGGTACCAGGTGCTGCGCCGGGCGTCGTCCGGCATGCTCGGGTAGGCCGCGTCCGCACCCGCGGGCGGCATCACGTGCACGCCGGGCCCGGACGCGGGCCAGCCCGCCGCGTCGGAGGCGCCGGTCTCGACCGGGATGTGCAGCTGGGCGGCGGACTTGGCGAACGGCTCGGCGAGGCCCGGGATGTCCCTCGTCAGCTGCACCCAGCTGCCGCCCAGGTCGGTGCCGTGCAGGGTCACCTGGAGGTAGGGCCGCAGCTCGTCGATGACCCGGGTCAGCGCGCGGGTCTCGGGCGGCAGCCGGTCCGGCGGCAGCACCGCGGGCGACCACTCCGGCTGCTCGGCACCGGCGGGCCGGAAGAAGCCGAGGTGGTACTCCAGCAGGCTGCGCGGCGCCGGGGTCACATGCAGACTCGCGCCGTCGGGATCCGCGCAGAGCAGGAAGTGCCAGGACGTGCCGTCCCGCAACTCCCGCTCGTACAGGACCCGTTCGGCGAGCGCGAGCAGTGTCGAGCCCCCGGTCGGTTCGTTCGCGTGGGCCCCCGCGACGACCAGCACGGCTCGCCGGGCGCGCCCCACGGACAGCAGGTGCAGGGGCCGGCCCGCCCGGGAGACACCCACCTGTCGCAGCGCGCACACGCCGGGCTGGAGCGCGGCCAGGGCCCGTGCAGAGGTGGTCAGTTCGCTCACCGTGGGGTAGCGCAGCTCCGGCAGGAGACTCACCCCCGTATTCGTCCGCCCGGCCTTCGCCTCCGCAGTACCCCACGGCCGCTGTGAACTGTCAAGGACGCCTGGGGGGAGGCTCCGGGGGGCGCTCGGATGCGCGCGCCGGCGGCGGCCGGGGGATCCGGACGGGGAGGGGGAGGGGCGTCCTCTCCCCACGACCGCGACGCGCGTTCAACTCCGTTGACTTCAGATCGAGTTCCACGCCGACACGAGCGCGAAGGGTTCCCCCGACCGGCGCGGGCCCTCGTCCGCCGGCGCCGGCCTCGCCTGTCGGCGCCGGTGGTCGTCCCGGTGGTCCCCGGCGGTCGTTTCGGTGGTCCGGGTGGTCGTCCCGGTTGTCCCGGCGGTCGCCCCGGTGGTCCGGGTGGCCGCCCCGGGGGCCGGGGTGGTCTCATTCCGCCTGTTCCAGCAGGGCCACCGGCAGCTGCTCGAACAGGTCCGCCGCGCGCGCGTGCCCCGTGAACTCCCGGTCCGCGGACAGCACGTCGACCCACCTCCCCGGCGGCAGCGTCAGCCGCGTCTCCCGCCAGCCGCCCGCCTGCGCCAGCCGCAGCGACAGCCGTGTCACGGCCGTGACGACCCGGCCGGAGCGCGCGAACGCCAGACAGTGTTCCGCGGCCGCCCCCTCGGCGCGCAGCGGCTCGTACGCGGCCGACTCGCCGAAAGCCTCCGGCCGCCGGCGGCGCAGGCGCAGCGCGGCCGCGGTCACCGCGCCCTTGGTGCCGGGATCGTCCGGCGGGAACCGCACGGGACGCCGGTTGTCCGGGTCCACCAGTGCCCGGTACTCGCTCTCCGTGCCCTGGTAGAGGTCCGGCACCCCCGGCATCGTCAGGTGCACCAGCGCCGTGCCCAGCACGTTCGCCCGGATGTGCGGTTCCAGCGCGTCGCGCAGCGCGGCCACCCGCTCGCCCGGCTCCCCGCACGGCCCGGCCGCCACGAACGCGGCCACCGCCTCCTCGTACGGCGGCTCCTGCTCCGTCCAGCTCGTGTACAGCCCCGCCTCGCGCACGTGCTTGAGCAGTGCCTCCTGGACGCGCTCCGGGGCCGCGGGGCCGAGCCCGAAGACCGTCTGCCAGGCCGCCCACGCCAGCTGTCCGTCCGGGATCGCCTCCTGCCCGCGCGTGACCTCCTCCAGGAGGTCAGCCCAGCGCTCGGGGCACTCGGTCAGCACGGCGAGCGCGGCGCGCACGTCGGCGCTGCGCTTGGTGTCGTGCGTCGACACCACCGTTCCCGTGACCGGCCAGTCGCGCTGCACGCGCGCGCACCACGCGTGGAAGGCGTCCGGTGACACGCCCGGGTCGCCCGGGTCGCCGCCCACCTCGTTGGCCGCCAGCAGCGGCACGTACCGGTAGAACGCCGTGTCCTCCACCGACTTGGCGCGCAGCGCGGACGACGTCTGCGCGAACCGGGCACGGAACTCCGCCCCCTTGGGCCCCTCCCCGCCCAGCACCAGGCTTCGCACCACGTCGACGGCGCCCGCCTCCTCCGGGACGACGAAGGCCTGCCGGGCCTCCCCCGCCGCCTCCTCGGTGACGACGGCCGCCGGGTCGCCCGAGGTGTAGGGCCGGTAGACCTCCATCCGCACGAGCAGCTCCTCCAGGGCCGTGCGCAGCGCCCAGGGCGCCCGGTCGCGCAGCGCGGGATCGGCCGAGGCCGCGCACACCCGGGACGCCGCACGGGTCAGCCGGTCGGTCTCGGCCGCCAGCTCGTGGCCGACCACCGAGTACGCGGCCCGTCGCACCGTCGCCGCCCAGTCGCCTCCCCGGTCCGTCTGCGGGGCCGCGGAGCGCCGGTAGCGGGTCAGGAGCTCACGGGCCCCCGCCGGGTCCGTGAAGAGGCCGTCGACGCGCCGCAGGGCGTCGTAGCCCGTGGTGCCGGCGACGGGCCACGAGCCGGGCAGGCGCTCGCCGTCCGCCAGGATCTTCTCGACGACCGTCCAGCGGCCGCCGCTCGCCTCGTGCAGCCGCTCCAGGTAGGCGTCGGGGTCGGCGAGGCCGTCGGGGTGGTCGACGCGCAGCCCGTCGACGACGCCCTCGTGCAGCAGCCGCAGGATCGTGCCGTGGGTGGCCTCGAAGACCTCCGGGTCCTCCACCCGCACCCCGATGAGCTCCGAGATGCTGAAGAAGCGCCGGTAGTTCAGCTCGGTGCGGGCCAGCCGCCACCACACCGGGCGGTACCACTGGGCGTCCAGCAGCTGTGGCAGCGGCAGCTCTTCGGTGCCCTCGCGCAGCGGGAGGACGTGATCGTGGTAGCGCAGGACGTCGCCGTCGACGCGCAGGTTCTCCAGCTCCGCCCCGACCGGCCGGCCGAGCACCGGCACCAGCACCTGTCCGCCCTGCGCCGCCCAGTCGATGTCGAACCAGCGCGCGTACGGCGACTTCGGGCCCTCGCGCAGTACCTCCCACAGGGCGCGGTTGTGCCGCGGCGCCATCGCCATGTGGTTCGGCACGATGTCGACGACCAGCCCGAGGCCGTGCTCGCGCGCGGTGCGCGCCAGCGCCCGCAGCCCCTCCTCCCCGCCCAGCTCCGCACGCACCCGCGTCGGGTCCGTGACGTCGTAGCCGTGCGGGGAGCCGGGCACGGCCTCCAGGACCGGCGACAGGTGCAGATGCGAGACCCCCAGCGAGGCCAGGTACGGCACGGCCGCGGCCGCGGCCCCGAACGGGAACGCGGGCTGCAGCTGCAGCCGGTAGGTGGCCGTGGGCGTCACGGGGACAGGGGCGTCACGTCGCTCAGGGGTCATGACCACCTACGTACCCGTCCCGCCGCGTTTCGTGTCACACCCCCACCGGGCGGGTCGGGTCCGCGTCCTGTCCCCGGGCGGCCGGGAACCCCGGTTAGGTCGGCCGCTGCAGCACCGTCATGCTCCGGTCCACCAGCGTCAGCCGGGCCCCGGCCTGCAGCTTCGGGGCCGCCCCCGACGCCACCGCCTGCGGGTTCGCCGTGTCGACGACCACCTGCCACTGCCGCCCGTGGTCCACCGGGACCACGAATTCCAGGGGCTTGGCCGAGGCGTTGAACATCAGCAGGAACGAGTCGTCGGTGATCCGCTCGCCGCGCGCCCCCGGTTCGGAGATCGCGTTGCCGTTCAGGAACACCGACAGCGCGGACGCCTGCGCCCGGTCCCAGTCCCGCTGGGTCATCTCCTTCCCCTCGGGTGTGAACCAGGCGATGTCCGACAGCTCGTCGTGGGTGCCCTCCACCGGCCGCCCGTGGAAGAAGCGGCGCCGCCGGAAGACCGGATGCTCCTTGCGCAGCCACACCAACGCGCGCGTGAAGTCCAGCAGCTCGGCTCCGCCGGCGTCGGCGTCGGGCCACTGGACCCAGGCCAGCTCGCTGTCCTGGCAGTAGGCGTTGTTGTTGCCCTTCTGGGTGCGCCCGAACTCGTCCCCATGGCTGATCATGGGCACGCCCTGGGACAGCATCAGCGTGGCGATGAAGTTGCGCATCTGCCGGGCCCGCAGCCGCAGTACGTCGGGATCGTCGGTGTCGCCCTCGGCGCCGCAGTTCCAGGACCGGTTGTGGCTCTCGCCGTCCCGGTTGTCCTCCCCGTTGGCCTCGTTGTGCTTGTCGTCGTAGGAGACCAGGTCGTGCAGGGTGAACCCGTCGTGGCAGGTCACGAAGTTGATGGAGGCCAGCGGCCGCCGTCCGTCGTCCTGGTACAGGTCGGAGGAGCCGGTCAGCCGGGAGGCGAACTCGCCGACCGCGCGCGCCTCGCCCCGCCACACGTCCCGCACCGTGTCGCGGTACTTGCCGTTCCACTCGGTCCACAGGGGAGGGAAGTTCCCCACCTGGTAGCCGCCCTCGCCGACGTCCCAGGGCTCCGCGATCAGCTTCACCTGAGACACCACCGGATCCTGCTGGACCAGGTCGAAGAACGACGACAGCCGGTCCACCTCGTGGAACTGGCGGGCCAGGGTCGCCGCGAGGTCGAAGCGGAATCCGTCGACGTGCATCTCCAGGACCCAGTACCGCAGCGAGTCCATGATCATCTGGAGTACGTGCGGGGACCGCATGAGCAGCGAGTTGCCGGTCCCCGTGGTGTCCATGTAGTAGCGCGGGTCGTCCGTCAGCCGGTAGTACGACTGGTTGTCGATGCCCCGGAAGGACAGCGTCGGGCCCAGGTGGTTGCCCTCCGCGGTGTGGTTGTAGACCACGTCGAGGATGACCTCGATCCCCGCCTCGTGCAGCGCCCGCACCGCCGACTTGAACTCCAGCACCTGCTGGCCGCGGTCGCCCCAGGAGGCGTACGCGTTGTGCGGGGCGAAGAAACCGATCGTGTTGTAGCCCCAGTAGTTGTTCAGGCCCATGTCGACCAGCCGGTGGTCGTTGACGAACTGGTGCACCGGCATCAGCTCCAGGGCCGTCACCCCGAGCTCGGTCAGATGCTCGATGATCGCCGGGTGCGCCAGCGCCGCGTACGTACCGCGCAGCTCCTCGGGAAGCCCCGGATGGAGCATCGTCAGGCCCTTGACGTGCGCTTCGTAGATCACCGTGTGGTGGTACTCGGTGCGCGGCCTGCGGTCGTCGCCCCAGTCGAAGTAGGGGTTGACCACGACCGACGTCATCGTGTGGGGCGCGGAGTCGAGGTCGTTGCGCCGTTCGGGGGCGTCGAAGTGGTAGCCGTACACCTCCTCGCCCCACCGGATCGACCCGCTGATCGCCTTCGCGTACGGGTCGAGCAGCAGCTTCGCCGAGTTGCACCGCAGCCCGCGACCGGGGTCGTACGGGCCGTGCACCCGGAAGCCGTACCGCTGCCCCGGCATGATGCCCGGCACGTACGCGTGCCGGACGAACGCGTCGCTCTCGCGCAGTTCCACCGCCGTCTCCGAGCCGTCGTCGTGCAGCAGACACAGCTCTACTCGGTCCGCGGCCTCCGTGAAGACCGCGAAGTTCGTGCCGGCGCCGTCGTACGTGGCACCGAGGGGATACGCCTCTCCAGGCCAGACCTGCATGGACAAGACTCTTTCAGGTGTCCAGCCCCGTCGGGGGCGCCTTGGCTTTCGAGTCTCCAGGAAAGTGATGGAACCACTGGTGACTTACGACCCTCTTACCCAATGACCGGTGCATACGACGATCCATGTCGTAGGCCGAACCAGTGGGGCAGACGTACTCCCGGGTAACAGGGGGAGTAGGGGGAGATTGTGCGCACGACGGTGCGCCGCCACCTGGGCAAGGTGGTGGCGGGTACGGCCATCGCGGTGGCCGCGACGGCCGTGATGGTGGGGATCACCCTGCCGGGCACGGCGGGGGCCGACGACGCGGGAGGCGGCAGGGGCGGGCAGAGCACCGGACAGGCGGCCGGGCGGCAGCAGGGCGGCGCGGCGGGGGCCGTGGAGCCCGGCGTCGTCGAGGAGGCGCCCGCCGAGGGCGCCAGGGGCCGGGGCCGCGACCCGCTGACCGACGACGAGATGGCGCGCGTCGAGCGGATCGCGCTCAGCCGCCAGACCTTCAACGCGAGCGAGGACGTGGACGGCGACCGCGGCCCCCAGCGACTCGGCGTGGACCTCGCCGAGCCCGAGGCCGACGAGGTGGACGACCCCGACGCCCCCCGGCGCGCCGAGGTGACGTTCTACGACTACAAGAACGACACCCTGCTCACCCGGACGGTCAACCTCGACACCGGGAAGGTCGAGAGCACCGGCGCCCAGCACGGCGTCCAGCCGCCGCTCGGCGCCGCCGAGCAGAACGAGGCCGCGGCGCTGCTGATCGCCGACCCGCTCGGCGCGGGCCTGAAGGCGGACTACAAGGACGCCACCGGCAAGGAGCTCACCTCCCCGGACCAGCTGCAGCTCGCCAGCATGGTGTACCGGGCGGTGCCGGGCGCCGAGCCCGCCGTCCTCGACGCATGCGGGGAACACCGCTGCGCACGGCTGCTCACCAAGGTCAAGAACGGCCCCTGGATCGACACCCGGTCCCTGGTCGTCGACCTCAGCACCCGCAAGGTCGCCCGGCTCGCCGGCTGAACCGACCGCAGGCCCACCTCTCAGTTCCGTTTTCCGACGTGCCTCCCGCGCGGGGAGGCAAAGGAGTCGTGTCCTCATGCGCGTTCCCGATCCGATGGGCGGCCGGCGGCCGCGGGGTGTCAGCCGTGTCCGCAAGGGGGCCCTCGTCGGCCTCTCGGTGGCCGCGCTGGCCGCCGGCGCGACCGCCGGGGCCGGCCCGGCCGCCGCCCGGCCGAAGGCGGCCCCCGCCGCGGCCGCCGACTGCAGCGCCGCCTACCGCATCGAGCAGAAGCTGTCCACCGGCACGACCTGGCGCATGTGCTGGCGCTTCGAGGCCAAGTCCGGCCTGGTCCTGGAGAAGATCTCCTACCAGCCGCCCGGCGAGGCCAAGCCGATCAGAGTCCTCAACAGCGCCAAGATCGCCCAGATCCACGTGCCGTACGACGACGGCAAGAACGAGTACAACGACATCACCGACTACAACTTCGGCGCGGGGCTGGTGAACATGGCCCCCGCCGAGTGCCCAGGCGGCACCATCAAGACGGTGAAGGTCCCCGACTCGTTCTCCGACAACCCCAACGTCAAGGGCCTGTGCACCACGACCCGCGCGCGGGGCCACGCCTACCGCATGCAGGCCGACACGGGCAACAAGGTCTTCCAGGCCCAGGGCAAGGACCTGCTCATCTACACCGTCAACCAGGTCGGCTGGTACGAGTACATCACCGAGTGGCGCTTCTCCGACGACGGCGCGATCAACATGAACGTCGGCGCCACCGGCAGCCTCTCGCCGGTCGACTACGACGCCGGCGACGACCGCGGCTGGCCGCTGGGCAAGGGCGCCAAGGCCTACGCCACCAGCCACAGCCACAACGTCTTCTGGCGGCTCGACTTCGGTCTGGACGGCAACTCCAACGCCAAGGTGGAGCAGTACGACTCGGTGGTCAGCCCGCCCGCCGGGGCCCAGCAGGGCCCGACCAACAAGACCACCCGCACCGTCGTCGCCAAGGAACTCGCGGGCGACGCCAAGAACATGCGCTGGTGGCGCGTGGTCAGCGCGACAGGCAAGAACAAGGACGGCCACGCCCGCTCCTACGAGTTCGTCCCCGGCGCCACCACCAAGTACTCGGGGCGCGCCTTCACCCAGCACGACGTCTACTTCACGCAGTACAACCAGTGCGAGCAGTACGCCAGCAACAACGTGCGCAACTGCGGCTCCCCGCTGCACGGTTACTCGGTCGACAAGTGGGTGGACGGACAGTCCCTCACCCACCCCGTGGCCTGGGTGAACGTGGGCTTCCACCACATCGCGCGCGACGAGGACCAGCAGCCCATGCCGGTCCACTGGCAGGGCTTCTCCCTGGCCCCCAGGGACGTCACGGCTATGAATCCGCTCACTCCGCCCGCCCTCGCGGGACAGAACGGACGTCCCGACAACGGTAGTTGAGAAACGACCTGTCCATCCGGCTGCACCGCCGGGCGCTCGCGGAGTACCCTTCCTTGATCGTTGGGACGGGGAGAGCTCGGGGGAGCGGAAGGCGGTGCTTGGGTGGGCTCGGGAGGGCTGGAGCTGCCCCCTGGTGACGAGGGTCACGAGGGGGGCTCCGCAGACGTCCCGCCCGGCACGGTGTCCCTGGCCCGGCCGATGGAGACGAACGCCATCGGACCGGAGCTGGACTGGGACGTCGACGCCTGGCGCGAGGTACGCACCCGTGCCCAGCGGGCCGGCCGGGCCTACATCTGGCTGAACCTCGTCGAACAGCGGCTGCGCGCCGTCGTGGCCGCCGTGCTGCGGCCCATCTACGAACCCGTCCACGGCGACGAGTGGGTGGTCGCCGCGGCCGGACCCGCCGGGCAGGAGTGGGTGCAGCGCGCGGTCGCCGTGCGCGAGGTCAGCCGCCGCAAGGGCTATCTGCTCGACCCGGCCGACGACAACGTGATCTCCTTCCTCACGCTGCCGCAGCTGCGCGAGCTGATGGTGCAGCACTGGCCCTGCTTCGAGCCGTACTTCGACGACCGCCGGGACGTCGAACTCGCGCTGGACGAGCTGGAGGTGACCCGCAACGTCGTCTCCCGCAACCGGGCCCTGTCCGAGGCGGTCCTGAGCCAGGCCGAACGGGCCTCCGCGCGACTGCTGGAGATGCTCGGCACCAGCGGCGACGTGCCCTCCGCGCGCCGGCTGCCCGTGGACGCGGTCGAGGACCTCGTCGGCGATCGGTACGCGGACGTGGTCGCCGTCCACACCGACCGGGTGCGGCTGCTGCGGCAGTTCCCCGCCGAGGACATCTTCGACGGCTCCCGCCGCATCGACGCCATCGGCATCGGCCTCAACCTGCTCGTGCAGAACTTCTCCGGCCGCCGGCTGGTCCGGCTCGCCGAGGGCGGTGCCCGCGTCCGGCTGCTGTTCCTCAACCCGGCCTCCAGCGCGGTCAAACGCCGCGAGCGCGAACTCGGCATGAAGCGGGGCGAGTTGAGTCGGGCCGTGGAGATGAACATCCTGCACATGCGCCGGGTCCGCTCCCGGCTGCGCGACCCGGGCGCCTTCCAGATCCAGGTGTACGACGAGACGCCCCGCTTCACCGCCTACCTCGTCGACGGCGACGGAACCGACGGCATCGCCGTGATCCAGTCCTATCTGCGGCGCATGCGCGGTATGGAGGCGCCGGTGCTGGTGCTGCGGGGCGGCCACCGGGTGGTCAAGCCGGGCGAGGCGGACGAAGGCGGTCTTTTCTCGGCATACCGCGAGGAGTTCGAGCTCGCCTGGGCGGATTCGCGACCGGTGTCCTGAATGGCCCGTCTCGTCCCGGGAGTCGGTGCGGTGGTCACGGGGTAAGCGGAACGCGGCCCCCTGATTGTCAGTGGCGCATGCGAGGGTGGAGGCCACTGGGGGAAGCACCACCAAGAAGGGGGGCCACCATGGCCTGGTACCAGGAGCTGCTGATCGGCTTCGACCTGGAGACGACCGGGACGGACCCGCGCGAGGCGCGCATCGTCACGGCAGCCGTGATCGAGGTCAGGGACGGGCAGGTCCTGGGACGCCGCGAGTGGCTGGCGGATCCGGGCGTGGAGATCCCGGCCGACGCCGTGGCCGTCCACGGCATCAGCAACGAGCGGGCCGCCGCCGAGGGCGCCCCCGCCGACCGGGTCGCGGACGCGATCGCGAACGTCCTCGTGGATCACTGGAGGGCCGGCGTCCCGGTCGTGGCCTACAACGCCGCCTTCGACCTCACGCTGCTCTCCGCCGAGCTGCGCCGCCATGGGCTGCCCTCCCTGCGCGAGCGCCTGGGGGGCCAGGAGCCGGCGCCGGTCCTCGACCCGTACACCGTCGACCGCTCGGTCGACCGCTACCGCCGCGGCAAACGCAACCTCGAAGCGGTCTGCGCCGAGTACGGAGTCCCCCTGGACGCCGCCCACGACGCCACCGCCGACGCCCTCGCCGCGGCCCGCCTGGCCTGCGCGATAGCCGTGCGCCACCCCAAGGTCGCGGCCCTCGGCCCGGCGGAGCTGCACCGCCGCCAGATCGAGTGGTACGCCGAGTGGGCGGCGGACTTCCAGAGCTTCCTGCGCCGCAAGGGCGACGCGGACGCGGTGGTGGACGGGGCCTGGCCGATGCGGGAACCGGCGGGAAACACCGCCTGAGGCTGGCGGCGGGGGATGGTCTGTGGCTTCCGGCGGGAGAGACGGGCAGAGGCTCGTGGGAAGACCGTCTGAGGCTCTCGATGGGGCAGACGGACTGAGGCCCGCGTCGGGGAACACCGCCTGAGGCCGGCGGCGGGGCCGGTGTTCGGCGACGGCGTCGGTCGGCTGCTCTCGCCGGCCGAGGCCGTGCGGGACGTGCCCGAGCCGCTCACCGAGCCGACGACCCGGCCGCCCTCACCGCCCACAGGGCGAGCCGGGTCCCTTAGCGGGGTGTGCGGCGGACCGCCACGCCTCCTTACCGCTTCACCGCCCACAGGGCGGGCCGGGTTCCTTCCCGGGGCGTGCGGCGGACCGCCATGCCCGTAGCACCCGGATCAGAACGGATACCACCGCACCCCCTCGTCGCCGTCGCGCAAAGACGCCACCCGGCGTCGGAACTCCGCGAGCGCCTTGGGGTTCGTGGGCGCGTGCTGGGCCACCCAGGCGCAGCTCGCGGTCTCGCGGGCGCCCCGCAGCACCGCACAACCCGCCCACTCCCGCACGTCCCAGCCGTACGCCTCGGTGAAGGAGTCGTAGTCCGCCGCGGGCAGCCCGTACCGGTCGCGGGAGAGCGCCATGACCACCAGGTCGTGCTCGCGCAGATCGGCGGAGACGGTCTCCAGGTCGACCAGGACCGGGCCGTCGGGGCCGATGTGCACATTGCGGGGCAGCGCGTCCCCGTGGATCGGGCCCGGCGTCAGCCGCGGGATGAGCGCGGCGGCGGCCGTCGCGAACCCGTCGCGGCGCTCGCGCAGATACGCGGCGTCCGCCGGGTCGATCGCGTCGCCGGCGAGTCGCAGCCAGCGTTCGACTCCCGACAGCAGGTCGCGCGGCGGCAGCCCGAACGACGGGACGGGCAGGGCGTGCACCAGGCGCAGGAGTTCGGCCAGATCCCGCGGCCCGGCCGGCCGTACGGAGTCGGGCAGCCGGTGCCACACGGTCACCGGCTGGCCCTCCACCAGCAGCGGCTTCGGCTCGGCCGCCCGCACCGCGGGAACGCCCGCGCCGGCCAGCCAGGCCGCGACGTCCAGTTCGCGCCGGGCGCGGTCGAGGAGTTCGGCGTCGCGCCCCACCTTCACCACCAGGTCACCGGCGGCGAACACCGCGTTCTCGCCCAGGGCGAGCAGCCGCGCGTGCGCCGCCGGGCCGGGCAGCACTCCCGCCGCGGCCAGTACATGCCGCGCCCGTGCCTCGTCCATCGTCCGCCTCCGTGTCGTTGTGCGTCCGGCCCACCGCACGCCGTCGGGATCCGGCCATGCGACGGTCAGTGTCGCATTCGCGCAGATCGGACCGCGCGCGCGGTGTCTTGACGGGTACAAGCACCTTCACGACCATGGCGGAGCCCGTCTCAGCCGCGGGAAGGGGGACGTTCTTGGTGTCGTCGGCGCCCGAGAAGGAACGGCCGGTGCGCCTCGCGTCCGGCACCGGCCCGCAGCGCGGCGCCGCCGGCCACGGCGCGTGGTTCCTCGTCCTGCCCGCCCTCATCCCCATCCTGGTGCTGAGCGTCGGCCCGTTGCTGTACGGGATCGTGCTGGCGTTCACCGACGCCCAGTCCGGCCGTACCGCGCCCACCCGGTGGATCGGCGCCCTCAACTTCTCCGACCTGCTGCAGGACACGCTGTTCTGGGAGTCGTTCCGGATCGGCCTGGTCTGGGCGGTCGGCGTGACCGTCCCGCAGTTCCTGCTGGCCCTCGGCCTCGCCCTGCTGCTCGACCAGGACCTGCGGCTGCGCTGGCTGGCCCGCGCCCTCGCGATCGTCCCGTGGGCGATGCCCGAGGTGGTGGTCGGCGTCATGTGGCGGCTCGTCTACAACCCGGACGCCGGCATCCTCAACGAGACCCTGCGCGATCTGGGCCTGGGCGACGGACGGGACTGGCTCAGCGGGCTGGCGACCGCCCTGCCCGCGGTGATCGTCGTGGGCGTGTGGGCGGGCATGCCGCAGACGACGGTCGCCCTGCTCGCCGGCCTGCAGAACACCCCGCGCGAACTGCACGAGGCGGCCGCCGTGGACGGGGCGGGCGCCTGGCGGCGCTTCCGGACGGTCACCTGGCCCGCCCTCAGACCCATCGCCCTCGCCATCACGGCCCTCAACTTCATCTGGAACTTCAACTCCTTCGCCCTGGTCTACGTGCTGACCAACGGCGGGCCCGGCGGCCGGACCCGGCTGCCCATGCTCTTCGCCTACGAAGAGGCCTTCCGTTACGGCCAGTTCGGGTATGCGGCGGCCATGGGCTGTGTGATGGTCGCGGTGGTCTCGGTGTGCCTCGCCCTCTTCCTGGCGGGCCGGATCGCGGGAGGCGACGAACGGTGAGGACCCGACCCGCGGCCCGCGCCGGCCAGTACACGGCGCTGCTCGCCTACCTCGTCTTCCTCGCCTTCCCCTTCCTGTGGCTCCTCTCCGTCGCGTTCAAGCCGCCCCGCGAACTGGGCAGCCTGCACCCCACCTGGATCCCGAAGGACCCCACGCTCGCCAACTTCCGCCAGGCCTTCGACGAACAGCCGCTGCTGCAGGCCGCGTTCAACTCCCTGCTCGCCGCGCTGAGCGCCGCCGTCATCGCCGTCGCGCTCGCCACGCCGATGGCGTACGTCATGGCCCGCAGGCGCACCCGGCTCGCGCGGGCCGCGTCAGGGTGGGTGGTGGTCAGCCAGGCGTTCCCGTTCGTGCTGGTGATCATCCCGCTGTTCCTGGTGCTGAAGAACCTGCGGCTGATCGACTCCGTGCCGGGGCTGGTGATGGTGTACGTGGTGTGGTCGCTGCCGTTCGCGTTGTGGATGCTCGTCGGATACGTCCGGGCCGTCCCCGCAGAACTGGAGGAGGCGGCGGCGATCGACGGCG
The DNA here is from genome assembly GCF_055606485.1 of Streptomyces sp. NPDC037083. Taxonomy (NCBI): domain Bacteria; kingdom Bacillati; phylum Actinomycetota; class Actinomycetes; order Kitasatosporales; family Streptomycetaceae; genus Streptomyces; species Streptomyces sp. NPDC037083. The sequence goes on from NZ_JBVJSQ010000004.1 coordinate 72,870, forward strand.
CGGGCCGGCTGCGGACCCTGGTGTCGGTGACCGCGCCGCTGCTCGCGCCCGGGATCGTGGCGACGGCGCTGTTCGCCTTCATCACGGCGTGGAACGAGTTCTTCTTCGCGCTGGTGTTGCTGAAAACGCCGGAGAAGCAGACGCTGCCGGTCGTGCTGACCCACTTCATCGGGGCGGAGGGAGCGGCCGACCTCGGGCCGCTGGCCGCCGCCGCGTTCCTCGCCACCCTGCCCTCGCTGGTCGTCTTCGCCCTCGTCCAGCGACGGATCACGGGCGGCATGCTCGCCGGGGCGGTGAAGAGCTGATGCGCACGAGAGCGCTGGTCGTGGTCGTCCTGCTGCTCCTCGCGGGCTGCTCCTCAGGCGGCGGGCGCGACGACGGCCCCGTCACCCTGCGCTTCCAGTCCCTGGCCTGGCAGGAGGAGTCCGTCGCGGCCAACAAGGAACTGGTGAAGCAGTGGAACGCGAGCCACCCCGGCATCAAGGTGGATTACGTGCAGGGCAGTTGGGACAGCGTGCACGACCAGCTCCTCACCTCCTTCGAGGGCGGTGAGGCGCCCGACATCATCCACGACGCCTCGGACGACCTCGCCGACTTCGCCTACGGCGGCTACCTCGCCGACCTGACCGGCCTGCTGCCCGCGCGTCTCATGTCGGACATCCCGCGGCGCAGTTGGCAGACCACGACGTTCGGTGACGGCGTCTACGGCGTGCCCTTCCTCCAGGAACCGCGCGTCCTCGTCGCCAACGCGACCTGGCTGAAGGCGTCCGGCGTGCGGATCCCGACCCCCGAACACCCCTGGAGCTGGACGGAGTTCCGTAAGATCACCGCACAGCTCGGCGGCCAGGGAAAGTACGGCGTGGCCTGGCCGCTGAAGGAGCCCGTCTCCGCGACCCTGAACCTCTCCCTGTCGGCGGGCGGGCAGCTGTTCCACCGGGACGCGGACGGCGATGTCACCGTCCGTTTCGAGGCCGGCGACGAGGTCGTCCCGCGCACGATCCACGACCAGGTCGGCCGTGACGGCAGCGCCTCGCCCACCACCTTGGGCAGCGGCGGGTCGGACACCCTGCCCGGTTTCTTCGGGGGCAGGTACGCGATGGTCCCGCTCGGCTTCTCCTACCGTCAGCAGATCGCACAGCAGGCGCCGAAGGGCTTCGACTGGCAGGTCCTGCCCGCCCCGGCGGGCGCCGACGGACTGGCCCAGGGCGTCAGCCCGCAGACGCTGTCGGTCGCGAAGGACAGCCCGCACCAGAAGGAGGCCGTGGCGTTCGTCGACTTCCTGCTGCAGCCGAAGAACATGGTGCGCCTCGCGCTGGGCGACTGGATGCTGCCGACCGGCACGCAGGCGCTCGCCGACCCCGCTCTGCACACCGCGAAGGACGACTGGGCGACCGGCGCCGCGCTCGCCGCGCACCTGCGCCCGGCGCCCGCCCAGTCCGTGCGGGGCTATCCCGAGTGGAAGGACAAGGTCGCCACCCCCGCCTTCCAGGAGTACTACAGCGGGGCGATCGGCCTCGGCGAACTGCGCGAGCGGCTGGAGAAGGACGGCAACCTGGTGCTGGCGCGCTACCAGCGATAGGCGCCCGGCTCGGCGGCCGGCGCGTCCGCCTGCCTCAACTCCTCTGCTCTCGGGAGGGATTGATGGGACCCAGTTCCGGGGTGTGCAAGGAAATCGAGTTGCACGAGACGTCTCGTCTCGCCTACGGTCGCTGTCATGAACGCTCGCCCCGCCCACATCGCCATGTTCTCCATCGCCGCCCACGGCCATGTGAACCCCAGCCTCGAAGTGATCCGCGAACTCGTCGCGCGCGGGCACCGGGTGACGTACGCGATTCCGCCCGTCTTCGCCGACAAGGTCGCCGCCACCGGCGCGGAGGTCAAGCCGTGGCACTCGACGCTGCCCTCGCCGGACGACGACCCCGCCGCCTGGGGAAGCACCCTCCTCGACAACGTGGAGCCCTTCCTGGCCGACGCGATCCAGGCACTGCCCCAGCTGATCGAGGCCTACGAGGGGGACGAACCGGACCTGGTGCTGCACGACATCACCTCCTACCCGGCCCGCGTCCTCGCCCACCGCTGGGCCGTCCCCGCGATCTCCCTCTCGCCCAACCTCGTGGCCTGGGAGGGCTACGAGGAGGAGGTCGCCGAACCGATGTGGGCCGAGCCGAGGCGGACCGAACGCGGAAGGGCCTACTACGCCCGGTTCCATGCCTGGCTCGAGGAGAACGGGATCACCGAGCACCCCGACCGCTTCGCCGGCCGGCCCGCCCGCTCCCTCGTGCTGATCCCCAGGGCGCTCCAGCCCCACGCCGACCGGGTCGACGACAGCGTGTACACGTTCGTCGGAGCCTGCCAGGGCGACCGGGCGGCCGAGGGCGAGTGGAAGCGGCCCGCCGACGCGGAAAGGGTCGTGCTCGTGTCGCTGGGCTCGACCTTCACCGACCGTCCGGACTTCTACCGCGAGTGCGTGAAGGCCTTCGGCGACCTGCCCGGCTGGCGTCTCGTGCTGCAGATCGGCGGGCGCATCGATCCCGCGGTGCTGGGCGCCGTCCCCGGCAACGTCGAAGTGCACGCCTGGGTACCCCAGTTGGCGGTCCTGAAGCAGGCCGACCTGTTCGTCACCCACGCGGGCGCGGGCGGCAGCCAGGAGGGCCTGGCCACGGCCACGCCGATGATCGCCGTACCGCAGGCCGCGGACCAGTTCGGCAACGCCGACGTACTGCAGGGGCTCGGCGTGGCCCGGCGCATCGACACGCCGGACGCCACGGCCGAGGTCCTGCGGGAGACCGCCCTCGCGCTCGTCGGCGACGCCGAGGTGGCCCGTCGGCTCACGGCGATCCGGGCCGGGATGGCGGCCGAGGGCGGCACGCACCGGGCGGCGGACCTCATCGAGGCCGAACTCCCCGGCTGAGAACCCGGGTTGGCCCACCGGATCCACCTACCGGGTTGACCGCCCGGCCTGATCTCCCGGCCTGATCTCCCGTGCCGGCCCCGTCCGGCCTCCATTCCGCCGCCGGCGCAGACGAGGGCTCGTCGACTCCACCGGGAAGTCTACGAGCCCTCGGGTTCAGCGGGGCGCGGTGCGGGTCAGACCCTCAGCCGCTCGCCCTCGTCGTCCCGCGCCGTCGGCGCGATCGCCTCCGGGGCCTCGTCGTGCGTGAGGTCGGGCAGCCAGCGCAGCCACGTCGGCAGGTACCAGTTGCGCTCGCCCAGCAGCGCCATCGCGGCCGGCAGCAGCACGCCCCGGATGATCGTCGCGTCGATCAGGACCGCGGCCGCCAGGCCCACACCCATCTGCTTCATGGACTGCATGGACAGCGTTCCGAAGATCGCGAACACGGCGACCATGATGACGGCGGCGCTGGTGACCACGCCCGCCGTGGTGACCACGCCGTGCTGGATGGCCTCGTTCGTCGAACGCCCGCGCAGCCGCGCCTCACGGATCCGCGAGACCACGAACACGTGGTAGTCCATGGACAGGCCGAACAGGATCACGAAGAGGAACAGCGGCAGCCAGGTGATGATGGCGCCGACGCCCTCCGCGCCCACCAGCGACGCGCCCCAGCCGTGCTGGAAGACGGCCACGAGGATGCCGTAGGCCGCGCCCACCGACAGCAGGTTGAGCACGATCGAGGTGATGGCGATCGTCAGCGAACGGAACGACAGCAGCATCAGCAGGAAGGCGAAGACCACGACGAAGGCGAAGACGGGCGCCACCGCACCGCCCAGCTGGTCGTTGAAGTCCTTCGAACCCGCCACCTGTCCGCTGATCGGCGCCTGCACGCCGTCGACCTTGCCGAGCGTGGCCGGCCGCACCTCGTCGCGCAGCTTGTCCAGGCTCGCGCCCGCCTTGTCCAGGTCGGAGCCGCCGACCAGCGGGACGTACACATAGGCGATGTTCTGCGCGTCGTGCAGCTTGATCTCGACCGGGCCGCGGGAGGCGCCCGAGCTCACCGCCTGCTCCTTGAACTGCGCAAGCGCCGCCTTCACCTCGGCGGAGTTGATGTCGTCCGCCTTGACGACCACCTCGGCCGGCTCGGAGCCGCCCGGGAAGGCCTCGTTGAGCCGGTTGTAGGTCTGCACGATGGGCAGCGAGTCGCCGAACTCCTGGTCCAGGGTGAGCTGCTGGGTCTTCATACCGACCGCGGGCGCGGCGATGGCGAGCAGCGCGCCGGACGCGACGACCAGCGAGACGCCGGGCTTGGCGAGGACGACCTTCAGGACGGCGCTCCAGAACCGGCTGCCCTCGTCGGTCTGCCGGCGGCCGGCGTTCTTACGGCGCCGCTCCGGGTGCAGGAACGGGATCCGGCCCTTCTCCACCCGATGGCCGAGCAGCGACAGCAGCGCCGGCAGCACGGTCACCGAACCGACCATGGCGACCGCGACGACCATCAGGGAGGCCAGTCCCATCGCCTCGAACGTGGCGAGCCCGGTGAACAGCATGCCCGCCATGGCCACGCACACGGTGACACCGGAGACGATCACGGCGCGGCCGCTGGTGGCGGCGGCGATCCGGAGCGCGGTTTCCGGGTCCCGGCCCGCCGCCCGCTCCTCGCGCTCACGGCGCAGGTAGAACAGGCAGTAGTCGACGCCCACGGCCAGACCGACCAGCAGCATCACGGAGCTCGCGGTGTCGTCCATCGGCTGGAAGTGGCTGACGATGCCCATCAGGCCCGTCGTCGCCATGATCGCGGTGATCGCCAGTGCCACCGGCAGCAGCGCCGCGACCAGCGCGCCGAAGGCGATCAGCAGGATGCCCAGCGCCACCGGCACCGCGGAGTACTCCGCCTGCTGGAAGTCGTCGCCGAACGCGTCGTCGAACGTCTTCATCATGCTGGCGCCGCCGATCTCCTCGATCCGCAGCGAGGAGTGGTCCTTGCGCACGCCCTCGACGGCGTCGAGCACGGGCTCCACCCGCTCGCCCGCGGTGTCGGAGTCGCCCCGCATGTCGAACTGGACGAGCGCGCTGCGGCCGTCCTTCGAGATCGTGCCCGTGTCGTACGGCGAGGTCACGTCGGTGACCTCGCCGGTCTTGCCGACGGCCGCCACGACGGCGCTGACGGCGGCCTTGAACTCCGCGTCCGTCGCCTTGACGGAGCCGTCCTTCGACTGGATGAGGACGGTCTCGCCGGCCGGCTCGTCGATGCCGGCGTCCTCGATGATGCGGGCGGCCGTGCGGGTCTCGCCCCCGAGCTGATCGCTCTCCTTGACCTCGACCGTGCCCGCCGCCGAGCCGATCCCCATGGCCAGGACGACGAACAGCACCCAGATGCCCACGGCAGCCCATCGATGGCGGGCGCTCCAGCCGCCGGCCCGCGCGGCGATGCCCCGCACCCGTATGTCTCCGTTACCCATGACGGGTCTGCCCCCTTGTGGTGCGGTGGCAGCCCCCTGCCGCCACCTTTCGATTCAAGATATGGGCCGGATAAAGCCATTTCCTCGTGCTGCCCGGTGAAGTGCGGGGAGCGGTACTCCTCCCCTCGGACCGCGTCGTCTCACCGCTGGGGAGGACAGTGGCCCCTTACATCTAATCGTCGATCTCCGGGATGGCGATCAGGGTGAAGTCGGCGGCGAAGGACGGATTTGTGATGAAGCCCGTTTGTCGAGCACGTCACAGGCCTCTGGAGAAGTGCGTCAGATCTTGATCCGCAGCCCGCCGATCGGCCAGAGTTTCGTCCCGGTCCCGCACCCCGGCCGCGGCCGTCGCGCCCACCCCCACGGGGCACGACGGCCGCCTATGGTGGGCGGATGACGACGACGTACGCGGCACTGCTGCGCGGCATCAACGTAGGCGGCAGCAGAAAGGTCCCGATGGCCGAACTGCGCACGCTGCTCGAGGGACTCGGCCACGGCGACGTGCGCACCTACCTCCAGAGCGGCCAGGCCGTGTTCTCCAGCGCACACGGCGACGAGGAGAGCCTCGCCGCCGATCTCGCGGCCGCCGTCGAGGAACGCTTCGGCTTCGCCGTCGACGTGATCGTCCGCGATCACGCCTATCTGGAAGCGGTCGTCGAAGCCTGTCCGTTCCCGGCCGCCGAGCTGACGGCCAAGCAGCTCCACGTCACCTACTTCTCCGGCCCCGTCGACGAGGAGCGCTACGCCGGTGTCGACCGGGCCGCTCACCGCCCGGAGGAGTTCCGCCTCGGCGACCGCGCCCTGTACCTGTACGCCCCCGAGGGGCTGGGCCGGTCCAAGCTCGCCGAGCAACTGGCCAAGCCGCGCCTCAACAAGGGACTCATCGCCACGACCCGGAACTGGAACACCGTCCTCAAGCTGGTGGAGATGACCCAACCGGCCTCGTGACCGTGCGGGCCCGAGCAACCCGAGTGGGAGGCCGGGCGGATCCCGCGCGGCGGGGTGAGCCGCGGGTCGGCGCCGCGGCGGGTCTCCTCGGGTGCGCGGCGGTCCAGGGGACCACCCGTTGCCGTGCCGGGCGTGGGCACGACTGTGCGAGGCTCGTCCCATGCGCTACATCATCATCGGGGCAGGGGCGATCGGCGGAACGGTGGGCGGCCGGCTGGCGGAGGCCGGGCAGGAGGTCGTCCTGGTCGCGCGCGGCGCGCACCGGGCCGCGCTCGCCGAGGGCGGACTGCGGCTCAGGGTGCCGGAGGGCGAGCAGACGCACCGGCTGCCCGTGGTCGCCGGACCGGACGAACTCGGCTCACTGCGCGCCGACGACGTCCTCGTCCTCGCCGTCAAGACCCAGGACAGCGAAGCGGCGCTCCACGCCTGGGGCCCGGCCCCGGTCGAGGGCGGCGGCACGGCTGCCGAGCGGCTTCCGCTGGTCTGCGCCCAGAACGGAGTGGAGAGCCCGCGGCTGGCCCTGCGCCGCTTCCGGCACGTCTACGCCGTCTGCGTCTGGCTGCCCTCGACCCATGTCGAACCCGGCGTCGTCTCCGCAGCGGGCACCCCGCTCACCGGCATCCTCCACCTCGGCCGGTACCCGCACGGCGCCGACGACACGGCCCGCCGCATCGCCGCCGACCTGGAGAAGGCGCACTTCGAGGCGCCGGTCGTACCGGACGTGGCGCGCTGGCAGTACGCCAAGCTGCTGTCCAACCTCGGCAACGCCCTGGAGGCGGTGAGCGGGCCGGTCGGCGGCCCGTCGGCCGAGGCGTTGTCCGAGCGGGTGCGGGCGGAGGGCGCGGCGGTGCTCGAAGCGGCCGGAATCGCCTACGTGGACGCCGCGGAACAGCGTGCGGCCCGCGGCGACAAGGTCACCCTCGTGCCCCTCGACGGCACGCCCCGGGGCGGCGGATCCTCCTGGCAGTCCCTCAGCCGCGGCGCAGGCAGCATCGAGGCCGACCACCTCAACGGTGAGATCGCACTCCTCGGCCGCCTGCACGGCGTGGCGACCCCGTTGAACGAACTGCTGCAGCGGCTCGCGAACGAGTTCGCCCGGGAGCGGAGGGCACCGGGATCCCTGCCTCTGCCGGACCTGATCCGCCTGGCCGACGCCGCCGAGACATCGGCCGAGGGGGACTGAGCCGACAGCCGGACCCGCTTCCCGGACGGCCTTGTGCACCTCGGGGACGGTCGCACCCGCAGGGAGAACAGCTCGTCGTGTATCCACCCCTGCGCTTTCGGCCCCGCGCAGGCAGGCCGAGCTGTGCGGGGTAAGGACACGCCCCCCACCGCGCTGCCAGGGACATCAGCACCTGCGCGAGCTCGACGCTGCTCGACATGACCGTGCCCGTGGCCGCGGCCAGCCGGGAACTCCCGTACGCATCACCCTGACCGCTGTTCCCCCCCACACGGTCGCCGGCGCGAGCAGGGTCTATCCCGGCTCCCCGTGCCGCACGCGCGGCGGCCCGGTCGCCTGCGCCTCCGCCCCTGCCCGGTCGGTAGGTCTACCTACCTGTCGGCCGCCTGCCCGCCTGCCCGCCTGCCTGTCAGGCCGCCGTGCGTATCTCTCCCCGCCATGCGTCCCGCCCCGCTCGTCGTGCCGCCGGCCCCATGGCGAGCCCCGCCGCCGCGAACAGCACGCCCAGCACCGCCCAGCCGGCCGTGCCGTGCTGGACGGCGGTCACCGTGACCAGGGCCGGGCCCGCCATCATGCCCGCGGACATGCCCGCGCCGAAGACACCCTGGTAGACGCCGTGGGCACGGGCGTCGGCGAGCTCGTAGCCCAGGGTCCAGCCGCCCGCCGCCGAGAGAACCTCGGCGAAGACCTGCACCACCGCGCCGACCGTCAGCGCCAGCACCGCCCACACGGGAGACAGTCCCGCCGAGAGTGCGTACACCGCGCAGGAAACGGCGAGAAGCAGCCCGGCCCAGCCCATCGCCCGCACGGCACTGGTGACTTGGGAAGCGCGGCGGGCGACCCGCACCTGGAGCAGCGCCACCAGCACACAGTTCACGATCATCAGCAGGGCGGCCGTCCAGCGCGGCGCGTCGGTGCGCTCCACGATCCACAGCGGCAGTCCGACCTCGGACAGCGTGTACTGCACGACCAGTACGGCGTTCAGCACCGTCACAGTCAGGAACGGCAGGTCGCGCACCGCCCGCCAGCGGTTCGCGGCCGGGGCGTCGGCGTCGATCGGCGGACGGTCCAGGACGTGCGGTGCGAGCGGCAGCCGAGGCACCAGCAGCGCCGGTCCGGCGAACGACAGGGCGTTGACCAGAATGACGGTCATGTACGCCTCGCGCGTGTCGAGTTGGAGCGCTACAGCGCCGAACAGGCCGCCCACCCCCATGCCGACGTTGGTGACCATCCGCAGATAGGCCCGCGACTCAACCCGCGTCGCCGCGGGCAGCACGTCCGCGTACAGCGCACCCTGCACGCCACGGCTCGCCATCTGCAGCCCGGTCGCGCAGACCACCGTCACCAGGAAGCCGGCGTACGAGTGCACCAGGACGTACGCGGCCGTGGCGATCCCGGTCCCACCCCACAGCAGTGCCCCGACCCGTCGGGCGCCCCATCGGTCCGCAGCGCGACCGGCCGGCACCCCGGCCGCCACGCCGATCAGCCCGGCGACCGTCATGCCCAGCCCGACCGCGGTCGCGTCGAGGCCGACGATCCGGGTGAAGTAGAGGACGCCGAGCGGGAAGTAGAGACCGTTTCCGAGGGAGTTGAGGATCGTCAGCAGCGTGGCCTTGCGCAGGACGGGATCGGCGGGGAGCAGCCCGGCGGCCCGGGTGGCGCGGTCGACCGGGGAGAGTGGGGGACTGTCCTGGTCAGGGGAGGGCGAGGTCGGTGTCGTGGTCATGGCGACAGCCAACCCGGCCGCATTCCCCTGCCGAAATTGATTTAGTCTGGGGCTCAATGGTCGACCACGGAGCCGAGCCGGCAGGGACACTGCGCCCATGCGGAGTCCGCGCCCGTACGGACGACGAGCCGGCGCGGACGATGTTCGCGTGCGGCCCCTGACCGGGAGTGCAGGCGGCCTTTGACCGGGGGTGCACCGTTGATCGAGTTCCGTTTCGCCGTGGACGACCTCGCCGCCACCTCCTTCGCGTACTCCCCGCTCCAGGAGACGGTGTTCTCGCTGCGTTGCCTGCACGACCCCGCCCGCTACCCACACCACCGGCCGTGGCTGCGTCGCATCCGCGCCCATCTGGACTCCCTCGACCGCGAGATGCTCACCGCGCTCGTCGCTCCCTGGCTGTGGGTGCCGGACTTCCTCACCCCGCGCCCCGAACGGGCCAGGCCCGCCTTCGCCGAGGAGATGACCCAACTGCGCTCCACTCCAACGGAGTTCGTCGCCGCCGACTTCCGGGCCACCTACCGGACCGAGCAGGCGCTGCCGCCCGTGGTCGTCCGCGGCCTCGCCGAGCCGGCTGCCCTCCTCGCCCGCTCCGCGGACGCCCTCGACGCCTACTGGCACACCTGCCTCGCCACCGACTGGTGGCCCCGCGTGCAGAGCATCCTGGAGGCCGATCTCGCCTACCGCGGACGGGTGCTGACGGAGCAGGGCGCCGGTGCCCTGCTCTCCGGACTCGACTCTCGGCTCACCTGGACCGGCAGCCATCTCCAGCTGTCCACACAGCACTTCATGATGCCGGCGCCATGGGCCGGCATCGGCATCGCCGGGCGCGGACTGGTGCTGCTGCCCACCCTGTTCGCCCGCGGCGCCCAGCCCTTGATCGACCCCTCGCGGCCCCCGACGCTCATCTATCCCGCGCGAGGCCGCGCCACGCTCTCCGAGGAACCGCCGCCGGTCACCGACGACGCTCTGGTCCGCCTCCTCGGCCGTCCACGGGCCCGCATCCTGCTCCTGCTCGCCGAACCGGCCTCCACGACCGAACTCGCCCACCGCCTGGACGTCACCCCGGGCGCGGTCAGCCAGCACCTCGCGATCCTCTACGACGCGGGACTCCTCAGCCGCACCCGCAACGGCCGCACGGTCCGATACGCCCGCACCCGGCTGGGCGACGAACTCTGCCGCTGACCCGCCGACCCGCTGACCCGCCGGACCGCCGTCCGCCCGCGCCCGGATCCGCCGATTGCCCGCTCGTCCGGCAGGCGCGCGCCGCCAGTCGTCTCGTGCGCAGCCGACGGCCGTCGGCCGGCAACCGAAGCGGCCCGCGGCCAGCAGCCTGCGGCCCGGAGCCGTCAGACAGCCGGCGGCCATCAAGCAGCAGTCGGCAGCCGGCAGCCGGCAACCCGCAGCCCGCGGCCGTCAGGCTCCGACCGCCGCCAGTGCCGGCGTCCGCGCCGAGTCGTAGCGCTCCAGCAGGACCCGCGCCACCTCCGGCGCCGGGCCCAGTACGTCCGCCAGGACGTCCGCCTCGGCCGCGCCCCGCGCGATGCGGTCCGGCAGGAAGCCGGGGGCCAGCACGTACGGCGCCACGGCGATCCGCGAGCACCCCAGCGCGCGCAGCTCGCGCACCGCGTCCTCGGTGCGCGGAAGAGATGCGGAGGCGAACGCAGGCCGCACGGCGCACCAACCGGTACGCCGCCACTCCCGCGCGATTTCTGCGATCACTGCGATCGCCTCCGGGTCCGTGGACCCCGCCGAGGCCAGTACCACCCCGGTCGAGGACTTGTCGGCGGGCGTCAACCCCGCCTCGTACAGCCGCCGTTCGAGGGCGGAGAGCAGCAGCGGAGCGGGGCCGAGCACCGCGGCCTGCCGGATCCGCAGCTGCGGCGGCGCGTCCCGCAGAACCGCGGGGATGTCCGCCTTCGCGTGGAAGGCGCGGGTCAGCAGCAGCGGCAGGGCCACCACCTCACGCACGCCCTCCCTGGCCAGGGTCTCCAGCACCCCCTGCACGGAGGGGATGTTGAAGTCCAGGAATCCGGTCTCCACCCGCAGCCCCGGCCGCAGGGCCCGTACCCGCCGCACCAGGGCGTGGACGGTCGCCGCGTGTCGCGGGTCGCGGCTGCCGTGGGCGATCACCACGAGGACGGGGGAAACCGGCTTCCTGTGCATGGGCTTCAGCTCTTCACCAGCAGGCCGCGGCTGCGCAGCACCCACCGCTCCAGCGGACTGAAGATCAGCAGGTCGATGGCGATGCCGACGAACAGGATGAGCAGGATCGCCTCGAACACCATCGACATGTCACTGGCGTTGCGCCCGTTCTCCAGCAACTGACCCAGGCCGACGCCGAGATCGGGGAAGGACGCGATGATCTCGGCCGCCATCAGCGAACGCCACGAGAACGCCCAGCCCTGCTTCAGACCCGCCACGTATCCCGGCAGCGCGGCCGGCAACGTGATGTGGATCGTTCCCCTGAGTCCTGTCGCGCCCATCGTGCGCCCGGCCCGCAGGAACAGCGGCGGCACCTGGTCGACCCCGGACACCAGCCCGTTGGCGATGGACGGCACCGCGCCGAGCAGGATCACCGCGTACATCATCGAGTTGTTCAGTCCCAGCCACAGCACGGCCGGCGGCACCCATGCCACCGACGGCAGCGACTGCAGACCGGACAGGATCGGCCCGATCGCCGCCCGCACGAACTTCACCCGTGCCACCAGCAGACCCAGCGGGGTACCGATCGCCAGGGCGAACAGGAAGCCGAGCAGACCGCGCGAGACGCTGGTCCAGATGTAGCCGAGCAGCTCGCCTCGGAGCCAGGCGTCCTGCAGCGTGCGCCACACGTCCAGCGGAGAGACCAGCTTCGTCGGATCGTCGACCACCTTGAACGTGATCTGCCAGACGACCAGCAGGAGCGCGGTCGCGATGATGGGCGGCAGCACCTTGTCGACGAACGTCCGGCGGAAGGGGACGCGACCGGTGGGCGCGACCACGTCCAGCGCGTCGAGACCCGCCTCCACACCGGCCAGCTCCGTGGCGGACGGCTTCTTCGTCGCCGTCGCCGTCGCCGTCGTCTTCGTCTCAGTGCTGGCCATGACGGCGGATCTCCCCACGCAGGACTTCGGTGATCTCGATGGACAGTTCCGCCACGGGGGCGTCCTCGATCCGGCGCGGCTGCGGGATGTCGACCGTCCACTCGCGCGCCACCCGGCCCGGCCGGGAAGACAGCAGCACGACCCGCTGAGCGAGCCGCACCGCCTCGCGCACGTTGTGCGTGACGAAGAGAACGGACAGCCCCGTCTCCTCCCAGATCCGGGTCAGCTCGTCGTGCAGCACGTCTCGCGTGATGGCGTCCAGCGCCGCGAACGGCTCGTCCATCAGCAGCAGTTGGCTCTCCTGCGCCAGCGCGCGGGCCATCGCCACGCGCTGCCGCATACCGCCGGAAAGCTCGTGAACCCGCTTTCCGTACGCGCCCTTCAGCCGCACCAGTTCGAGCAGTTCCTCCGCCTTGCCGCGCCGGTCGGGCTTCGCGACCCCCCGCAGCTTGAGTGCGAGCTCGATGTTCTTGCCGGCGGTCAGCCAGGGGAAGAGGGCGTGCTCCTGGAACATCAGCGCCGGACGGCCGTCCGTGGTGATGGTGCCGGCGGAGGGCTCGTCGAGCCCCGCCACCAGGTTCAGCAGTGTGGACTTCCCGCAGCCCGAGGCCCCCAGGAGGGTGACGAACTCGCCGGGAGCGACATCGAGGGTGATGTCGTCCAGGACGAGCTGCTGCCCGCCCGGTCCCGCGAAGGACTTCGAGACGTGCTCAAGGCGTGCCGCGTACTCCACCGATTCAGCGGTCTCGGCGGCCTTGGCGAGGGTCGTGGCCATGGTCGTCACCTCCTGGGAACTCATCGGACTTCGATCAGCCGACGCCGAGACCGGCGTCGTCGACCGCGGGCTCGCCCTCGGCCTTGAGGACCTTGTTCAGGATCGTCAGGTCGTAGATGCCCTTGAGGTCGGGCTTCTCCAGCAGACCCGCCTTGACCGCGTGGTCCGCCTCCGAGTTGAGCGTGGAGGCCAGCGGATCGTTGATGAACTGGATCGACGTCCACGCCGAGTCCAGGACGTTCGTCGGCAGCGCCTTGCCGGAGTCGGCCTCCAGCTGCTTGTTCGCCGCCGCCTTGGCCTTCGCCGGGTTGGCGTTGATCCACTTGTTGGCCTCGACCGAGCCCTTGAGGACGGCCTCGACGACCTTCGGGTGCGCCTTGAGGAACTTCTGCGACACGATGATGTTCGTGATCACGAACTTCTTGTCGGGCCACAGCGACGCCTCGTCGAGGAGGACCTTGCCGCCCTCCGCGACCAGCTTCGACGCGGTCGGCTCCGGCACCCAGGCGCCGTCGATCGAACCGGCCTTGAAGGCGTCGGGCGTCACCTTGTTGTCGCTGCGGACGACCGTGACGTCACCCTTGCCGCTCTGCGCGTCGACCTTCCAGCCCTGCTCCGCGATCCAGTTCAGAAACGCCACGTCCTGCGTGTTTCCGAGCTGAGGCGTCGCGATCTTCTTGCCCTTGACGTCCTTGATGGACTTGATCTTGTCCGGGTTGACGACCAGCTTCACGCCGCCGGACGCCGAACCGCCGATGATGCGCAGGCTCTTGCCGCCGGACTTGGTGTAACCGTTGATGGCCGGCGAGGGGCCGATCCAGCCGATGTCGATGGAACCGGCGTTCAGCGCCTCGATCTCGGACGGGCCGGCGTTGAAGGTGGCGTACGACGCCTTGGTGGCGCCCAGCGCCTTCTGGAAGATGCCCTGCTCACGGCCGACCAGCGCGGTCCCGTGGGTCAGGTTGCCGAAGTAGCCGATCTTGACGGAGTCGAGTCCGTCGATCTTCTCCGATCCGGCGGCGACCTTCTCGTTGGCGTTGTCGTCCTTGGCCTCGGAGCCGTAACCGCAGGCGGCGAGGGCGAGCAGGGGAAGGGCCGCTACGGCGGCGATGCCGCGGCGAAGAAAAGCGTTGTTGCTGGCAGGCACGGGAGGGGTTCCTCTCGTTGGCCCGGCGGTCACGGTCTTTCAGGTCGTGGCCGGGAAATCGGCAAGGGTCTTCGTCGCTTCCGGGACGGCGGGTGGGGGGAGCGGGCGCGCAGGCAGTGCGCGTACGTCACAGCGCACATCGCGCCACCCCGCCCTGCCCGCTGCCGAGGGCGCCGCTGCCGACACGGCCGCCCTCCTTCGCGAACGTCGAGTAGAAATCGGTCGAATTCACGATCAGAAGTCCCAACCGTCGTCGTCGGACTCGTCCTTGACCGGCTCCGGCGCGGCGAACGACTCGCCGACCATGCCCGCGGTGAGGGTGGTGCCGTCGGACGGGTCGATCAGGATGAACGAGCCCGTGCGGCGGGAGTCGGCGTAGGAGTCCACCGGCAGCGGCTCCGCGGTACGGATCTTCACGCGGCCGATGTCGTTGGCGACGAGCTGTCCCGGGTGCGGGTGCAGGGACAGGTCGTCGAGCGTGAGACGGGACGGGATGTCCTTGACGATCGCCTTGACCGTGCGGGTGCCGTGCTTGATCAGCACGCGGTGGCCGACGGTCAGCGGCTGGTCGGCGACATGGCACACGGTCGCCTCGACGTCCTGGGTGGTGGCCGGCGCGTCCTTGGTGGGCACGATCAGGTCGCCGCGCGAGACGTCGACGTCGTCCGCGAGCAGCACGGTCACCGACTGGGTCGTCCACGCCACGTCGACCGGCTCGCCCAGCAGGTCGATGCCGGCGATCGTCGACGTCCGGCCCGACGGCAGCACCGTCACCGGCTCGCCCACCCGGAACGTGCCCGCCGCGATCTGACCGGCGTATCCCCGGTAGTCCGGGTGCTCGGCGGTCTGCGGACGTATCACGTACTGCACGGGAAGGCGGGCGTGGCAGTGCGCCAGATCATGGCTCACGGGAACCGTTTCCAGGTGTTCCAGGAACGTCGGCCCGCCGTACCAGTCCATGTTCGCCGACGGATCCACCACGTTGTCCCCGGCGAGCGCCGAGATCGGGATCGCGGTGACCTCGGGAACGCCCAGCTCGCTCGCGTACGCCGTGAACTCCTCGGCGATCGCCGCGAAGACGGATTCCCGGTACTCGACCAGGTCCATCTTGTTGACGGCGAGCACGACGTGCGGAACCCGCAGCAGGGCCGCGATCGCCGCGTGCCGACGGGTCTGCTCCACGACGCCGTTGCGGGCGTCGACCAGGATCACCGTCAGCTCGGCCGTCGAGGCGCCCGTCACCATGTTGCGGGTGTACTGCACGTGTCCCGGCGTGTCGGCGAGGATGAACCGACGCCGGGGCGTGGCGAAGTAGCGGTAGGCCACGTCGATGGTGATGCCCTGCTCGCGCTCGGCGCGCAGGCCGTCGGTGAGGAGAGCCAGGTCGGGGGCTTCCTGGCCGCGGCTGGCCGAGGCGCGCTCCACGGCCTCCAGCTGGTCGCTGAGGATCGACTTGGAGTCGTGCAGCAGCCGGCCCACCAGGGTGGACTTGCCGTCGTCGACGGAACCGGCGGTGGCGAACCGCAGCAGGGTCGTGGCCGAGAGTTCCTCGGTGATGATGGTGCTCATGCTTAGAAGTACCCCTCGCGCTTGCGGTCTTCCATCGCGGCCTCGGACATCTTGTCGTCGGCGCGGGTCGCGCCGCGCTCGGTCAGCCGGGAGGCGGCGATCTCGGCGATGACGTCGTCCAGCGTCACGGCGTCGGAGTCGACGGCGCCGGTGCAGGACATGTCGCCGACGGTCCGGTACCTCACGAGACGCTTCTCGACGGTTTCACCGTCCTTGGGGCCGCCCCACTCGCCGGCGGTCAGCCACATCCCGCCGCGCTGGAACACCTCCCGCTCGTGCGCGAAGTAGATCTCGGGGAGCTCGATGCCCTCCCGGGCGATGTACTGCCAGACGTCCAGCTCGGTCCAGTTGGAGAGCGGGAAGACGCGCACGTGCTCGCCGGGCGCGTGCCGGCCGTTGTACAGGTTCCACAGCTCGGGCCGCTGCCGGCGCGGGTCCCACTGCGAGAACTCGTCCCGCAGGGAGAACACGCGCTCCTTGGCGCGGGCCTTCTCCTCGTCGCGGCGGCCGCCGCCGAAGACCGCGTCGAACCTCTCGGCCTGGATCTTCTCGGTGAGCGGCAGCGTCTGCAGCGGGTTGCGCGTCCCGTCGGGACGTTCCCTCAGCACCCCGCGGTCGATGTAGTCCTGCACGGAGGCCACATGCAGGCGCAGACCGTGTGCGGCGACCACGCGGTCCCGGTACTCGAGCACCTCCGGGAAGTTGTGACCGGTGTCGACGTGCAGCAGCGAGAAGGGGATCGCGGCGGGCGCGAACGCCTTCAGCGCGAGGTGCAGCATGACGATGGAGTCCTTGCCGCCGGAGAACAGGATCACCGGCCGTTCGAACTCGCCCGCCACCTCACGGAAGATGTGCACCGCCTCGGACTCCAGCGAGTCCAGGTGGCTCAGGGCGTACGGGCTGACCGTGCCCTCCCCGGTCGCGGCGACGGTCGTCGTCATGCCAGTCCCCTCTCGCTGAGCAGGGCGTACACCGACGCCGCGGACTCCTGCACGGTCTGGTCCTGGGACTCGATCCGCAGGTCCGGCGCCTCGGGCGCCTCGTAGGGGTCGTCGACCCCGGTGAGCCCGGTCAGCTCGCCCGCCGCCTGCTTGGCGTACAGGCCCTTCACGTCACGCACCGAGCACACCTCGACCGGGGTCGCCACATGAACCTCCAGGTAGGCGGTTCCGCTCTCCTGGTGGCGCTTGCGCACCGCCTCGCGGCTGTCCGCGTACGGTGCGATCACCGGCACGAGCGTCTTCACGCCGTTACGGGCGAGCAGCTCGGCCAGGAAACCGATGCGCTGCACGTTGACGTGCCGGTCCTCGCGGCTGAAGCCGAGGCCCGCGGAGATGAACTCGCGGATCTCGTCGCCGTCGAGCACCTCGACGCGGTGGCCCTCCTCGCGCAGCCGGCCGGCCAGCTCGTACGCGATGGTGGTCTTGCCGGCGCTCGGCAGACCCGTGAGCCAGACGGTGGCTCCGGTCGTCACGTGGTTCTCCCGGTTCGTAGAAGTGGGGGTGGGTGTGGGGACGTTCGTGGAAGTCGCGGTCATGGCGGTCAGCCGTGCAGCCCGCACTCGGTCTTCGCCCGTCCCGCCCAGCGGCCGGCGCGCGCGTCCTCGCCCTCCAGGACCCGACGGGTGCAGGGTGCGCACCCGACGGACGCGTAACCGTCCATCAACAGGGGGTTGGTCAGGACGCCGTGCTCGGTGACGTACGCGTCCACGTCGTCCTGGGTCCAGCGGGCGATCGGCGAGATCTTGACCTTCTGCCGCTTGTCGTCCCAGCCGACGACCGGGGTGTTCGCCCGGGTCGGCGACTCGTCGCGCCGCAGGCCGGTGGCCCAGGCCCGGTAGGCCTTGAGCCCCTCCTCCAGCGGCTGCACCTTGCGCAGCTTGCAGCACAGGTCGGGATCGCGGTCGTGCAGCTTCGGACCGTACTCGGCGTCCTGCTCGGCGACCGTCCGACGCGGGGTGAGCGTGATGACGTTGACGTCCATCACGGCCTCCACCGCGTCCCGGGTGCCGATGGTCTCGGGGAAGTGGTAACCGGTGTCGAGGAACACCACGTCCACGCCCTTGAGGACACGGGACGCCAGGTGCGCGACCACGGCGTCCTCCATGGACGACGTCACGCAGAACTGCTTGCCGAAGGTGTCCACCGCCCACTGGAGGATCTCCAGGGCGGAGGCGTCCTCCAGGTCGCGGCCGGCCTGCTCGGCCAGCGCCTTCAACTCCTCGGTCGAACGGCCTTCCTGAACGGTCGTCATATCCGGTCCCCTCCCGTGTCGGTGCGCCGAACGCCCCGGGCGAGCAGCCCGAGGAACTTCAGCTGGAATGCGCGGTTGCACGCCGCGCATTCCCAGGCGCCGTGACCGCCTTCCACGGCCTCGCTCGGCCGGAGGTCCTCGTCGCCGCAGTAGGGGCAGTGGAAGGGGGCGGCCCGCTCGCTCATGACAGGGCCTCCTCGCTGGCCCGGGTGGCCCACGCGGCGAACCGCTCGCCGTCCTCGCGCTCGGCCTGGAACCGCTTCAGCACGCGTTCCACGTAGTCCGGCAGCTCGTCCGCGGTGACCTTCAGACCGCGGACCTTGCGGCCGAAGCCGGCTTCCAGGCCGAGGGCGCCGCCCAGGTGGACCTGGTAACCCTCGACCTGCTCGCCCCGGTCGTTGAGGACCAGCTGGCCCTTGAGACCGATGTCCGCGACCTGGATACGGGCGCAGGCGTTCGGGCAGCCGTTGAGGTTGATGGTGATCGGCTCGTCGAACTCCGGGATGCGGCGCTCCAGTTCGTCGATCAGGGTGGAGCCGCGCTGCTTGGTCTCGACGATGGCGAGCTTGCAGTACTCGATGCCGGTGCAGGCCATGGTGCCGCGCCGGAACGGGGAGGGCTTGGCGGTCAGGTCCAGCGCCTCCAGCGCCTCGACCAGCGACTCGACCTGTGCCTCCTCGACATCGAGGACGATCATCTTCTGCTCGACGGTGGTGCGCACCCGGCCCGAGCCGTGCGCCTCGGCGAGCTCCGCGATCTTCGTGAGGGTCGTGCCGTCCACGCGGCCGACGCGCGGGGCGAAACCGACGTAGAAACGGCCGTCCTTCTGGCGGTGCACGCCCACGTGGTCGCGCCAGCGGGCGACCGGCTGGTCGGGGGCGGGACCGTCGACCAGCTTGCGCTTCAGGTACTCGTCCTCCAGCACCTGACGGAACTTCTCCGCGCCCCAGTCGGCGAGCAGGAACTTCAGCCGGGCGCGGTTGCGCAGCCGCCGGTAGCCGTAGTCGCGGAAGATCGAGACGACGCCCTCGTGGACGTCCGGGACCTCGTCCAGCGGGACCCACGCGCCGAGCCGCACGCCGATCTTCGGGTTGGTGGACAGGCCGCCGCCGACCCACACGTCGAAGCCGGGGCCGTGTTCGGGGTGGTTCACGCCGACGAAGGCGACGTCGTTGATCTCGTGCGCCACGTCCAGCAGCGGCGAACCGGAGACCGCGGTCTTGAACTTGCGGGGCAGGTTCGAGAAGGCCGGGTTGCCGACGATGCGGCGGTGCATCTCCTCGATGGCCGGGGTGCCGTCGATGATCTCGTCCGCGGCGATGCCGGCGACGGGCGAGCCGAGGATGGTGCGGGGCGTGTCACCGCAGGCCTCGGTGGTGGACAGGCCGACCGCCTCCAGGCGGTTCCAGATCTCGGGCACGTCCTCGATCCGGATCCAGTGGTACTGGACGTTCTGCCGGTCGGTGATGTCGGCCGTGCCGCGCGCGAACTCCTGCGAGATCTCGCCGATCACGCGCAGCTGCTCGGTGGTCAGCCGACCGCCGTCGATGCGCACGCGCAGCATGAAGTAGCGGTCGTCCAGCTCCTCCGGCTCCAGGATCGCGGTCTTGCCGCCGTCGATCCCGGGCTTGCGCTGGGTGTACAGGCCCCACCAGCGCATGCGGCCGCGCAGGTCGTTGGGGTCGATGGAGTCGAAGCCCCGCTTGGAGTAGATCGTCTCAATGCGTGTCCGCACATTGAGACCGTCGTCGTCCTTCTTGAACTGCTCGTTGCCGTTCAGCGGGGTGTGATGCCCCGCGGCCCACTGGCCCTCGCCGCGGTGACGGCTCACCTTGCGGCGGGGAGTCGCGGCGGCAGGGTTCTGCGGGGTGGCGGCCATGGGTGATACGTCCTTCGGGACAGGCGGGAAGCGGCTCTGACCTGCGCGTACGGGCGCATGGGAGAAACGTGCGCATCATTGCGCAGGTGGGAGGCTCTGGCGGAGACGTCGGCGGTGCTGCGGCTCGTCAGCTCGCCGGACAGATGGCGCTGGACATGCGGCCGAGGTCGACGTGCCGCCGACTCACCAAGGCAATTCCAGTTCCGGACATGGCGAAAGCGTGTCACGGCGATCTGGACACAGTCCAGCTTCGTCCGCGATGCGGACACCCTTGTCCCGACATCCGAGACGAGGGTGGCGTCGATCACATGATCCGCGACACCTCTTGTCCGTGCAGGTCAGTCCGGGTATGGGCGGCCGGTCAGGCGGGCAGGGCGCCAGGCCAGGGGCCCGGCGCGGACACCTCGAGCTGCTCCTCGACCTTGGTGTCGAACAGCTTGAAACCGCGCCGCTGGTAGTTGTCCATCGCGTGCTCGCCGTCCAGGCTGCAGGTGTGCAGCCACACCCGCTTGGTCTGCGGCAGCGCGGGCCAGCGGTCCGTGAGGTCCCACGCCCGGGCTGCTCCGTACGACAGCAGATGACCGCCGATCCGCCGCCCGCGGAAAGCCGGGATCAGACCGAAGTAGACGATCTCCACGACCCCGTCGTCCTGCGGTTCCAGCTCCACGTACCCCGCCGGGGTGCCCCGGTCGTACGCGACCCAGGTCTCGACCCCCGGACGCGCCAGGTGCTCCTGCCACTGCGGGTACGTCCAGCGCAGCCGGTCGATCCAGCGGATGTCCCCGCCCACGGACGCGTACAGGAAACGGCTGAACTCGGGGGAGGGGACCTCGGAGCGTACGATCCTGACGTCGCCCTCGGGCGCGGCGGCCGGGAGGAGGTCGGTCGGGTCGGTCTGCTCCAGGGACCAGGTGGTCACGGGGATGTGGGTCATGCCCGTCAGGGAATCATCTACTCCGTCGTTCTGTCGATCGAGGCCAGCGGCAGTGCGAAGAGCGTCCGGTCCGACTGGGTCCAGACCTCGCCCGTCGCCTCCCAGTAGGAAAGGGACTCCGTCCGAGGGCTCCAGCAGCTGTGCGTCTCCGCGGTGCCGCACACGGCGGCGCTCGCCCCGTCGGTCCTGCCGTCCGCCCCGTCGTCCGGGCCGCCGGCTCCGTCGGCCGTCTGCCGCCACAGAGTTCCGTGCCGGTCCTGTGGGCCGGCGGCGCGGGTCACGTACCAGTGGCCGCCGTAGGACAGCACGCCCCGCACTCCGGTCACCTTCGTCTCGTACGCCTGCGAGGCCCGGACCCGCCCGTCGGCGCCCGTGGCGAGCAGCCCGGCGTGACCGGGGGCGGTGCTGAAGGGGTAGCGCCACAGGCGGGCGCCCCGGTCCCCGTCGTCGAGCGTCCACTCGCCCGCCACCAGGCTGTCCGGCGCGGTGCTGCGGTCGAGCGAAACGGTTGCGGGGTGCGGGGCGTCGGCGCCGCCGCTCAGCTCGTAGGAACCGACGGCCGGCAGCACGAACCGGTAACCGTGTGCCGACCAGCCTCCCGGCACCCGGCCGACCGCGTCCCCGGCGACGGTGGCGCGCTGGACGCGGTTCATGTCGTAGACGTACAGCGCGGCCCGGTCCCCGTCGTCGGCGGTGACCAGCAGCTTGTCCTGGTACCAGACCATCCCGGAGACATGGGAGACCAGTCCCCGGTAGTCCCGTCCGCCGTCGACCGGTACGGCGAGCAGCGCCCAGGCGTAGGAGGGGTGGTTCAGGTCGCCCGCGTTCACGAAGCCGACCCTGGCCAGTCCGCGGTCGGCCGCCGGGCCCCCGCTGCGCGACCACCCGGACAGGATCACCCGGTTCGCGCCCCAGACGCCGTCGTCGTCCGCGTCCCCCGACGTGGTGACCGCGCCCGGCTGCCAGCCCTCGGTGTCGTCCGTGTTCCAGCAGTACGCACGGGTGGCCGAGGGGGAGACGGGCAGGGCTCTGCGTTCGGCGCCCGAGCAGTCGATGGCGTCCCGCAGGGCGCGGTCGGCCTCGTCCAGCACGGCGCTGACGCCGACCGGCCGGCCCATCCCGGCGGCGAGCCGGTCGAGCGCGGCCCGCGGCACCGCATGCTCCCTCAGCTGCAGTTCTGCGGTCTCGGCCGACGCCGTGAGCGGCTTCAGGCCCCCCGGTCCGTCATCGGTGACCGTCGCCTGGGAAACGCTGATCATGGTGGCGGCGGCGGTGAGGGCGAGGGCGGTGCCGGACAGAAACGCCCGCAGTGCCCTGCCTCGCCTGCGTCGGCGATGTCGGCCGCGATGTCTCATTCGTCCTCCCGAGGCGGGCCAACTGCGCCTGATGATCCGTACGTTGACCGAGGAGCAGGTGGGGTGACCCGTAGAGGGATGCTACGGCAGTCGGCCACCCCTGAGGACGAAGTCCGCGCAAATATGCGGAAGACGCCGCCGGAAGCATCCGGGTGAGTCATGGTTGCCGCGGTGCCGACATCCGGTTTCTCACCACCGCGGGCGCGGCCGAGTGGGGCAGCAGGCGCTCAGGATCGGCCGGAAGAAGCACCTCGACCTCGGCATCCTCGCAGAAACGATACGGCCGGTGCTCCAGAAATCCCCCCAGATACCGCCGCACCCGGGACATCTCCGCCCGTACCGTCACCGTCCGGGCCGGGTCGCCGAACATGTCCTCGGCCAGTTCCGCCGCGCTGCGGCCGCCGCGGTGCGCCGCCAGCAGATAGAGCAACTCGGCATGACGGGGACTGAGTTCGTGGGACCACGAGCCGGCCTCCCCCGACACCGTCACCGACCAGCGGCGGGACCGGCTCAGGTCCAGCGCGATCCGCGTCGCGTCGCGCGGCAGCGGCTCGGCGGTCTCGTCCACCGACCGCACCAGCCAACCCCCGGCCAGCGGCTCGATCGAGCACACCCCGAGCGCCGGCAGCCACCGACGGCCCGGCGAGGGCGACTTGGGCAGCGCGATCCGGCTCGCGTACGGCATGCCGGTCACCGCCGCCGTCCAGCCCTCCGCGTCCACCGCCGCCGCCCGGCCGCCCAGCCGGGCCAGCACCGGCGCCGCCACCGCACGCAACCGCTCCAGTGAACTCAGGTGCTTCTCGCGCAACCTGGACTCGGCGAGCTTGGCCACCGAGTCGACCCAGGCGAGGGTGGCCGGATGCATCGTCTCCAGCGGCCCGCTGACGTCGACCACGCCGAGCAGCCGCCCGTTGCGCGGGTCGGTGATCGGGGCGCCCGCACACGTCCAGGCCGTGTGCGAGCGCACGAAGTGCTCGGCGGCGAACACCTGTACGGGTCGGCGCACCACCGCCGGCGTCCCCACGCCGTTGGTGCCGACCACTGCCTCGCCCCAGTCCGCGCCCAGTTCGAAACCGAGCCCGTCGGCCTTGCGCAGCACCGGGTTGCAGCCCTCGCGCCACAGCACGCGGCCCTCCTCGTCGGCGACGACCATGATGTGGTGGGCGACGTCCGCGACCGACAGCAGCCCTTCGCGCAGTACCGGCAGGACCTCCCGCAACGGCGACTCCTCCCGCCGTCGCCGCACCTCGTCGGCGCTGAGCAGACCTGCCCTGAAGTCGTGCTCCGGATCCACGCCGCTGCGCAGCATCCGCTCCCAGGACTGCTCGATCACCGGGCGCGGGGCGACGCGGGCCTGCTGGCCGGCGAGCCGGGCGTCGCGCACCTCGTTGAGCACCCGCGCCGCCCGTGCGGCGTCGACGGCCGCGAGCTGCGGCACGTTCATCGGTGGCATCACCACTGGGCCTCCCGGGGAGCACACAGGCGGACGACCGGGTGTCAAGTTTCCGTGCCGACTGTTTCCGGTCTTGCTGAAGCCCCCCATCTTGCCGTCCGCGCGTGACGGAGGGGCACAGTCCGGTCACAACCACTGACAAGTTGCAACCCCCTGCAACCCTGGTGAACGTCCACAGACTGTTTGAAACTTGAGCCACGCCGTCCCGAGCGGCGATTCTGGCCTCGCAGGGCCATTGCGGCGGGGGTGGTGCCGTGTCGGCGCAGCATCACCCCCGCTTCCTGCTGTCCCCGGATTTCCGCACGTTTCCGCAGGTGCTCCCAGGTCGGAGCGGTCACTGCCGAGGCGCGGCCCGTTCGACGATCGCCGCCAGGTCCAGAGTGTGCGGCAGCGTCCCGAAGGCGGCGCCCCCGTCCCCGCCCAGTCGCGAGGCGCAGAACGCGTCGGCGACCTCCGGCGGCCCGAATCGCACGAGCAGCGCACCCTGGAGCACCAGTGCGAACCGCTCCGCCAGTCGCCGGGCCCGTCCCTCGACGCCGTCCAGATCCGCCAGCTCCGTCAGCAGCCCCTTGATCGCGCCGTCCAGCCGGTGATCGGCCCCGCGCGCCTGCCCCACTTCCTGCAGATAGGCGTTCAGCGCCTCCGGTTCCCGTCGCAGAGCCCGCAGCACGTCCAGCGCCTGGACGTTGCCCGCGCCCTCCCAGACCGAGTTCAGCGGCGACTCGCGCACCAGCCGGGGCATCCCCGACTCCTCCACGTAGCCGTTTCCGCCCAGGCACTCCGACGCCTCCACCACCAGCGGCGCACACCGCTTGGTCACCCAGTACTTGGCCGCCGGAATCGCGATCCGCAGCAGCGCCCGCTCCTGGTCGCCGCCGTCGTCGTAGGCCGCGGCCAGCCGCAGCGCGAGCGTGGTGGCCGCCTCCGACTCGACCGCGAGATCGGCCAGGACGTTGCGCATCAGCGGCT
The DNA here is from genome assembly GCF_055606485.1 of Streptomyces sp. NPDC037083. Classification (NCBI taxonomy): domain Bacteria; kingdom Bacillati; phylum Actinomycetota; class Actinomycetes; order Kitasatosporales; family Streptomycetaceae; genus Streptomyces; species Streptomyces sp. NPDC037083. The sequence goes on from NZ_JBVJSQ010000004.1 coordinate 97,496, forward strand.
TGTCGACCAGCTTCCCGCCGAACGCCGCACGGTGGGTGCAGTGATGGATCGCCTGCGCCACCGCCTGCCGCATCAGCCCCGCCGACCCGAGCACGCAGTCCACCCGGGTCGCCGCCACCATGTCGATGATGGTGCGGACCCCCCGCCCCTCCTCACCGACCCGGCGCGCCCACGTCCCGTCGAACTCGACCTCGGCGGAGGCGTTGGACCGGTTTCCCAGTTTGTCCTTGAGCCGCTGGAGGCGGAAGACGTTGCGCGTGCCGTCCTCGAGGACGCGAGGGACGAGGAAACACGTCGGCCCGCCGTCGCCCGGCCCCGGGGCCGCCTGGGCCAGCACCAGGAAACCGTCCGACATCGGGGCCGAACAGAACCACTTGTGCCCGGTCAGCTCGTACGTCCCGGCCTCGGCCAGAGGGGTTGCGACCGTCGTGTTCGCCCGTACGTCGCTGCCACCCTGCTTCTCCGTCATCCCCATCCCGAACAGGGCTCCGGCCTTCAGACGGGCCGGACGCAGCTCACGGTCGTAGACCGTGGACGTCAGCCGCGGCTCCCACTCGGCGGCCAGCTCCGGATCCGCGCGCAGCGCGGGCACCGCGGCATGGGTCATCGACAGCGGACAGCAGGTGCCCGCGTCGACCTGCGTCCACACCAGGAACGCGGCCGCCCGCCGCACATGCCCGCCAGGACGCGCCCAGGCGGCCGTCAGATGGGCGCCGACGCCCTTGCCGAGCAGCCGGTGCCAGGCCGGATGGAAGTCCACCTCGTCGACGCGCTCGCCGTACCGGTCGTGCGTACGCAGTTTCGGAGGGTACTGGTCGGCCTGCACCGCCCACTCCTGCAACTGGGCGGATCCGGCGGCCCGGCCGAGCGCCGACAACTCGCCGCGCGCCTCGTCGACCGACTCCGGACCCAGGTGCCGTTCCACGGCCGCCACCAGCGCCTGGTCGGCGCCGTAGACGTCGTACCCGGTCAGGGGCGGGGGCTGGTTGGTCACCGTGTGCGTGATGCCTGCCATGGCCCGAACCTACCCCCGGGTACGGAGGTCATGACCCTCCGGGGCCCGCGCGCCGTGGCCCGGCCCGGTGAGGCAGCCTTGCCGGAGGTGAGTGCAGCCCCGAACGGCGGATACCTTTAGGGCGTGCAGCCAGCAAGTCACTCACCCGAGCAACCCGGGAGCCCCGCAGGGCGTCTCCACCGGGCGCGTGCCCTTTACCGGAACGTCTCCAAGCGGCGGACCGCCTGGCTGCTGTTGAAGGACACCGTCAACTCCTGCATCGAGTACCGCATCCTCGGGCTCGCCGCGGAAGCCGCTTTCTTCACGCTGCTGTCCGTGCCTCCGCTGCTGCTCAGCCTCATCGGTCTGCTCGGGTACGTCGACGACTGGACCGGCACCGACACGATCACCAGCCTGGAGACCAACCTCATCGAGGCCTCCCGCACCGTCCTGTCCGACAAGGGCGTGCGGGAGATCGCCCAGCCGATCCTCGACGACGTGATGAAGGGCGGTCGCCCCGACGTCATCTCCATCGGTTTCCTGTTCGCCCTGTGGTCCGGATCGCGCGCGGTGAACGTCTTCATCGACACCATCACCGTGATGTACGGCCTCGACGGCGTGCGCGGGATCGTCAAGACGCGGCTGGTGGCGTTTCTGCTGTTCGTCGCCGGCCTGCTGATCGGCTCGATCGCGCTGCCGCTGATGGTCGCGGGACCGGACGCGGTGGTGCGGATCGTGCCCTGGTCGACGACCGTGGTGCAGGTGCTGTACTGGCCGGTCGTGATCGTCCTGTCCGTGGCGTTCCTGACGACGCTCTACCACGTCTCCGTGCCCGTGCGGTCCCCGTGGATCGAGGACGTGCCGGGCGCGCTCGTCGCCCTCGCCATGTGGGTGCTGGGCAGCTTCCTGCTGCGGATCTACCTCACGAACACGATCGAGGGCGCCACCATCTACGGCTCCCTCGCCGCCGCCGTCGCCGTACTGCTGTGGATCGGCGTGTCCGCCTTCGCCGTGCTGGTCGGCGCCGCTGTCAACGCCGCGATCGACCGGGTCTGGCCGGCCGCCGCGACCGCCGCCGCCCGCGCCGCCAACGAGCGGCAGCGCCAGGAGGAGGCCGCGGAGTACGTCGCCCGCGTGGCCGCGGCGCGCGCCCACGAGGACGAGGATCCGGACGACCCCGACATGCCGTCGGAGTTCCCCGAGCGATGGTCGCGCTTCCTCCCGCCGGAGGACGTGACGGGACGGTTCCGGGCCCATGTGAAGAGTTCCCCGAAGGCGAATGGCACGGACGCCGGAAACGGGGAGGAAGAGCCCCCGGAGAAGTGATCCGCCCGCAGACGCCGTCTCCCGGAGCGCGGCGGCCCCGGCGGCGGGAATCCGCGGACAAGGAAACCCGGGGGCGGTCCCCGGAAAGTCGCTGCTACGCCTTCCAGACGCCGGTCGCCGCCGCCTCCCTCGCGAACTCCCGGAAGTCGCGCGGCGCACGGCCGAGCACTTCCCGGACCCCGTCCGAGAGCCGGGCGTTGCGCCCGTCCAGCAACGACTCGAACAACTCCACCAGAAACGCCGCCTCCTCCGGCGGCACCCCGAATCCGGTCAACTGCTCACCGTAGCGACGCGCCGGGACCGGCGTGTACGACAGCTCGCGCCCCGCCGCCCGGCCGACCTCCTCGACCGCTTCCCGGAACGTCAGCAGCCGCGGCCCGGACACCTCCAGCGTCCTCCCCACGTACCGGTCGCCGTCGGTGAGCGTCTTCACCACCACGTCGGCGACGTCCCGCAGGTCGACGAACGGCTCCTGGACCTCCCCGCCCGGAAACACCAGCTCCCCGCCCTGCCGCAGCCCCTCCACCAGCGGCCCCTCGCTGAAGTTCTGCGCGAACCACGCGGCTCGTACGACCGTCCAGTCCGCGCCCGACGCCCGCAGCGCCTCCTCGGTGGGCAGCGCCCGCTCCTCGCCCCGCGCGGACAGCAGCACGAGCCGCCGCACCCCGAGCCCGACCGCGTCCCGGCACAGCCGGCAGACGGCGTCGGCGGCGTCCGGGGCGCCCACGTCCGTCGGACACACCAGGTACGCCGCGTCAGCGCCGCGCAGGACGTCCGCCCATGTCGAGCCGTCGTACCAGTCGAACCCCTGGGCCCTCGAAGCCGCTCGCACGGCCATGCCGGCCGCCTCGGCGGCCTGCGCCACCCGGCTGCCCGTGCGCCCGGACGCGCCGGTCACCACCACCGTCGTCCGCCGCGCGGCGCTCTGCTTCCGCGGCATGTCCCGCGCCGTGTCCTGCCTCGTGCTCCGCGTCGTTCGCCGAGCCTGGTCCTGCGCCTGGTCCTGCGCTTGGTCCTGCGCTTGGTCCTGCGTCTGGTTCTGTGTCGTGTTCTGCGTCATGTCCTCAGTCAACTGCCGTGCGCCGCACGGTCCCATCGCTGAACGGCTCGTTCCCATAAGCGCGCGTCTACGCTGGCCGCATGGACGCTCCCCCAGGCTCGGACATGCTCACGCGGGGGGACCCCCTCGCAGGCCTGCTGGAGGGTCCACGCGCGCGTGGCGCCCTCATGATCCGTGCGTGCTTCGACCCCCCGTGGGGCGTGCGGGTCGAGGACCGCGCGCCGCTTACGGTGATGCTCATGGTGCGCGGCGAGGGATGGGTCGTGCCGGACGAGGGGGACGGCGTCCGACTGCGGACCGGCGACCTCGCCATCGCCCGCGGCCCGGCCCCCTACACCTGCGCCGACGCGCCCGGCACGCCTCCGCAGGCGCTGATCCTCCCCGGCGGGCAGTGCGCCTACCCCGACGGACGTCTCCTGAACGGCTCCATGGACCTGGGCGTGCGCACCTGGGGCGACCGCCTCGACGGCTCCACGGTCGTCCTGATCGGCACGTACCTGATGCAGGGCGAGATCAGCGGCCGGCTGCTCGACGCGCTGCCCCCGCTGCTGACCCTCGCCTCCGACGTCTGGCAGTGCCCGCTCACCCCGCTGCTCCTGGAGGAGATCGTCCGCGACGCACCCGGCCAGGAGGTCGTCCTGGACCGCATGCTGGACCTCCTGGTCATCGCCGCGCTGCGGGCCTGGTTCTCCCGCCCGCAGGCGGCGGCGCCGGCCTGGTACCAGGCGCTGGCCGACCCCGTCGTGGGCCGTGTGCTGCGCCTCGTCCAGGACGACCCGGCGCATCCCTGGACGGTCGCCTCCCTGGCCTCCAAGGCGGGCGTCTCCCGGGCGGCCATGGCCCGCCGTTTCACCGACCTCGTGGGCGAGCCCCCGATGACCTACCTCACCGGCCGGCGTCTCGCCCTCGCCGCCGACCGGCTGCGCGACACCGACGAGACGATCGCCGCCATCGCCCGCCAGGTCGGCTACGGCAGCGCGTTCGCCCTGTCCAGCGCCTTCAAACGGGTCTACGGGATCAGCCCGCAGGAACACCGGAGGAGGGCGCCCTAGAAGGCTGGAGGCGGGGCCGACCGGCGAGGCATCGCAGAGACCGTGCCCCGGTGGTCGGCGGCGTAGGCTGGCGCGTGTGTACGAGGAGAGGGCCTCCCGGCTGGCCGGGGCGGTGGTGTGGACGAGCACGCCGTCGACGGAGCCCGCTGCGCACCTCGTGCTGCCCGACGGCTGCATGGACCTGCTGTGGAGCGAGGGAAGGCTCCTGGTCGCCGGACCCGACACCCGGGCGTACGTTCCCGGCGGCCCGCCCGCTCCCTGGGCGGGCGTCCGTTTCTTTCCCGGTTCCGCGCCCGCTCTTCTCGGCGTGCCGGCCCACGAACTGCGCGACCTGCGTGTGGAGTTGGCCGATCTTTGGCCGACGTCGGAGGTTCGGCGGCTGAGCGACCGGATCGCCGCGTCGCCGCACCCCGCGGCGGCCCTGGAGACGCTGGCGCTGGAGCGTGCCGCGCCACCCGAGCCCGCACTGCGCAGACTCGTCACCGCCCTCGCCGCGGGCCGTGCCGTGGCCGCGGCGGCCGACGAACTCGGCCTCGGCGCACGCCAGTTGCACCGGCGGTCCCTGGCCGCCTTCGGCTACGGACCCAAGACGCTGGCCCGGATCCTGCGTCTGCAACGGGCCCTCGGGCTGGCCCGGACGGGCCTGCCGTACGCGGACACCGCGGCGCGATCCGGTTACGCCGACCAGGCCCATCTCTCGCGGGACGTGAGGGAGTTCAGCGGCCTGACGCTCGGTGAACTGCTGTCCCCGGACCGAGGGTCCGACGGATCGTCGCGGTCACGGGACCCGCTGGGGCAAAGGCGCCCGTGAGTCGCGTCGTGGGCGGCCGGTCCCGGGGCTCGGGCCCCTGTCGGGCGGGCCGGCCCCTATCGGGGCAGCGGCGCGAAGAGGTCGACGCCGTTGCCGTCGGGATCGAGCACCACGGCGTACCGCTGGCCCCAGAAGGCGTCCCACGGCTTCAGCTCGCCCCGGTGACCGGCCCCCACGAGCTGCTCGTACACGGTGTCGACCTCGTCCGGTGTGTCGCAGCGCAGCGCCAGTGACATCCGGCTGCCCCCGGACGGCGGCCGCCACCGGGGGTGGAACGAACGGACGGTCTCCTGGGTGTCCAGCAACAGCCGCAGACCCCCGGCAGGTTCGGCCTCGGTGTGCGGCTCGTGCTCGGCGCCCTCCGGGAAGGCGAACCCGAGCCGACGGTAGAAGGTGACGGAGGCGGCCATGTCGGAGACGACCAGGCCGATGGCATCGAGACGTGGACTCATACGGCCACGGTAGGCGGCGCCGGTGGAACCGGTCTTGAAAGAAACGGACACACTACCGGGGTGACCCGATGCCCGCGTCCCACCCGGCGCCACGTCTGCCCTGGGGCTCCCCGGTCGTGCCGTACCAGGTCGGACGAACGTCACCGGCCCGTCGGAGGTCAGACGAACGTCACCGGCCCGTTGGAGGTGTCCAGGGTGAACGAGAAGCCCGCCGGGCCCTCCGTCAGGCGCAGCTCGGTCCCGAGCGCGGTCAGCAGAGGGCGGATCTCATCGGGGTCGGGAGCGGCGGCGGTCAGTTCCAGCAGGGGGGTGGCGGGCAGACCCGACGCGGCAGGGTGGGTCGTGGAGCCCCAGTCGATGAGGAAGGGCACCAGACCGGACGGGTGAGGAGCGCCGCCGTCGGTCAACCGCCACCGGAGCAGGGTGCCGTCGGGACGTCGTCGGCTCATCTCCCGCACGTCGCCGGTGTCGTACCCCCGGGCCCGGGCGGCCGCGACCGCCGCGTCCAGGTCGGGCGGGCTGATCGCCCAGGTGATCGTCCGCGCCGAGGCGAGCCCGTCCACCCCGAAGGGGCGCGCATGCGACGGCGTGGGTTGCTCCGGATCCGGGCCGATGATCTCCAGGTAGGCGCGGTGACCGAGCCCGACCAGGTAGTTGCGGGTCCCGAGTCCCACATGTACCCCGCCCGGTGCGGGGACCACTCCCGTGCGCCGGGTGAACTCGGCAACCGTCGCCGCCAGATCCGGCGTTGCGAGGACGATGTGATCGAGTCGTGCGGGAATGGTGTTCATCCCGCACGAGCCTAGCGCTTGAGCGCGACCTCACGTCCGGTGTGGTGCCCTGAGCAGGGCCGGGGGCGCGTCTTCCACACGGCTCCCGGCCGAACGCAACCGCGCGGGAATCGGCAGACGCAGGAACCGCTCGCGTAGCCCGATGGGAGCGGTCGCCCGTGCGCGACGCATGGCGCACGGTGCCTGGTGGCGGGCGGACGGATGAGGCGCCGACGGACGAGCTCGGGAGGGCGTGGCCGTCAGTCTCGCGGCGGCGCCGTGCTCGCCCGCTGCACGAGCCGGGTGGACAGCTCCGTCCGGGTGCCTTCCGGGCGATCGCCGTCCATCATCCGCACCAGCATCCTCAGCGCCGTCGCCGCCATCTCCGCGAGCGGCTGACGGACGGTGGTCAGGGCCGGGGTGGTCCAGCGGGACTCGGGCAGGTCGTCGAAACCGACCACGCTGATGTCGTGCGGAATCCGCAACCCCCGCTCCGCCAGGGCGCGGTAGACCCCCAGGGCCATGTGGTCGGAGCAGACGAAGACGGCTGTCGGCGGCGCCGGCAGGTCGAGGAGCTCGTGCATGCGCCGGTGCGCGACGGACTCGTCGAAGCCGCCGTCGCGGAGGTACTCGGGGCGGTGCGTGACGCCGGCCGAGGCCAGCGCCGACCGGTAGCCGGCGACCCGTGCGCTGCTGCACATCTTGCGCCTCGGCCCCGCGATCACGGCGATGCGCTCGTGGCCGAGCGCCAGCAGATGTTCGGTCGCCGTCACCCCGCCCTGCCAGTTCGCCGCACCCACCGACACCACCCCGGGCGGAGGCTCGAGAACGGGGTCGATCATCACGAACGGGATGCGGTGCTGCTCCAGCCACGCGTACTGAGAGCCCGTCAACTCGGCCAGGTTGAAGAGGACTCCGGCCGAACCGCGCGAGGTCAGCTTGTCCAGCCAGCCGCGCTGCGGGCGATCGACGCGGGTGCGGGACAGGGCCGCTGAGACGACCACGTCCAGCCCCGCGTCGTGCGCCGCGTCCTCCACCCCGTGCAGCACCGCGCCCGACCAGGAACTGTCCAGCGAGTGCACGACGAGGTCGACCAGCCGGGGTGGCTTGCCCGAGTCGAAGCGGGGTCTGCGCACGTAGCCGAGGCGGTCCAGCGCCTCCGTGACCCGACGCCGGGTCTCGGGAGCGACGTCCTCCCGCCCGTTGACCACCTTCGATGCGGTCGGCACGGACACCCCCGCCTCGCGGGCCACGACCGCCAGGGTCGGCCCCGCCGTCGCGCTCGCACTCGCGGTGCGCACCATCCGGAACCACCTCTCCGGCCCGCCCGAGGGCCAGTGAAAGTTCGACCAGCGCCCTTTCTGAGCCGGTCCAGTGACAGGCGGCCCGCAGAAAGCGCTTGCTATCCTAGGTGCGGTTCGGCGCGGCGGGAAGAGCCGGACCGCCCACGCCTCAGGACGCCTCAGGCCGCCCGCGCATCAGGCCACCCTCGCCAGGTCGGCCTGGCGCACCTCGTGGTCCAGGGGTGCTCCGTCGACCAGTCGCCCGAACTCGTCGACGACGATGCTGCCCAGCCGTTCCAGCTCGTTGCCGAGGGACCCGGCGATGTGAGGGGTCAGGAAGACGTTCGGCAACCGGTACAGGGGCGAGTCGGCAGGCAACGGCTCGGGGTCGGTGACGTCGAGCACCGCGTGCAGCCGACCGGAGACCAGTTCGTCGGTGAGGGCGACATGGTCCACGAGGGCGCCTCGTGACGTGTTGATGAGTACACCGCCGTCCCGGATCAGGGCGAGTCCGGGGCGGTCGAGCATGTGGCGGGTCTCGGGGATGTCCGGCGCGTGCAGGCTGACGATGTCGCTGCGCCGCAGGAGATCCTTCAAGGAGAGCAGCTGCGCGCCGAGTTCGGCGGCTTCGGCCGCGTCCACGTACGGGTCGTGGAGGAGGACGTCGAAGTCGAAGGGGCGCAGCAGTTCCAGGAGGCGCCGTCCCACCCGCGAAGCGCCGATGACGCCGACCCTGCGGCCGAGATTTCCGGTGGCCGCGGTCTCGGCGGGGGCCGGCGGGACGTGGGTGCGACGGAACCGCTCGCGGTGGACCAAGGCGTCCTTGCCGGCGAGCAGAATCATCGCGAGGGTGTATTCGGCCACCGGTACGGCGTTCGCGGTGACCGCGCTGGAGACGGTGACCCCACGTGTCCACAGGGCCTCGCCGACGAGCGGGCGCACCGAGCCCGCGGCGTGCAGCACCGCGCGCAGCCGGGGCGTCGAGGCGAGAGCGCTCGTGTCGAGGCGGGGACAGCCCCAGCCCGTGATCAGGACCTCCGCGTCGGCCAGCGCCGTCGCGGCGGCGGGATCGGAGAAGTCGCGCACGACCAACGCGGGGTCGATCTCGGCCGTCCGGCGCAGTCTGGCCATCACGTGCGGCGGGAACAGCAGGGGGAGGTGCACCGGATCCATGGCGAACACGGCCCTGGGCGGCGGGGCACTGGGCATGACTCTCCCGGGGCGCGTGGGAAACGTTCCTGCAAGCGGTTTCTCACCGTAGGTGTGAGGTGAACGCACGGTCAATCGGTCGGAACGGTCGTCGAAGCCCGAAGCCCGAAGCCCGAAGCCCGAAGCCCGAAGCCCGGGGCCCGAAGCCCGGGGCCCGGGGCCCGGGGCCCGGGGCCCGGGCCCCGGGCCCCGGAGCATGGCGTCCGGAACCTGGAGCCCGGAGCTTGGAGTCCGGAGCCTGGTGCCCGGTCGGCGAATTCGGATGCGTGTCACCCCGGAGGGCGGCGGCGGAGACCGCGGCCGGTCCGCCGGCGGCGGCTGCGACCAGCTTGGTTCCGGCACCCTGACGTACGCCGAACAGCCCCGCGACCGGCTCGTGCGTCGGAATACCGCGCGCTCTTGTGGTGCTCTGGTGTTACCGGCGCGAGAGCGCGGCGAAGGGCTGGTGAGCAGATGGCAGCAGACCGGAATCCAGCGGGCGAGGCCCAGGCGGAGTCGGCCCCCGACCCCGTCGTCAGAACCCCCTACGGGGCGGTACGCGGAAGATACGAGGACCGCGTCGCGGTCTTCCGGGGGATCCCGTACGCGGCGCCCCCTTTCGGACCCCGCCGGTTCCGGCCGCCGGTCCCGCCCGAGCCCTGGGACGGCGTGCGCGACGCGGGCGCCTTCGGCCCTACGTCGCCGAAACCGCCGTACTCCGAGGCCTTCGCCCAGTATCTGTCCGACCCCGCGGTGCCGGGGGACGAGGTCCTCAACCTCAACGTCTGGACGCCCGAGCCCACGTCGGGCGTTCGGCTGCCCGTCCTCGTCTGGCTGCACGGCGGGGCCCTGACCAGGGGATCCTCGGCCGTGCCGGTGTACGACGGAGCCAAGTTCGCCCGGGACGGGATCGTTTTCGTGTCGATCAACTACAGGCTGGGCGTGGAGGGATACGGCCTGTTCCCCGACGCTCCCGCCAACCCCGGCCTGCGCGACCAGCTCGCCGCGCTGGAATGGGTTCACCGGTCGATCCGGGCGTTCGGCGGCGACCCCGACAGGGTCACCCTGGCGGGACAGTCCGCAGGCGCCATCAGCGTCGGCGCACTGATCGCGGCCCCGCAGGCGCAGGGCCTGTTCCGGCGGGCCGTCCTGCAGAGCGGAGCGCCGGAGGCCTCCGCGCGGGACAAGGTGCGGCGCATGGTGCGCCGCATGGCGAGCCGGCTGAAGATCCCCGCCACCGCCGAGGCCTTCGCCGAGGTCGACCGCGACCTGCTGCTGAGCACCCAGGCGGAGGTCGGCAGGCTGAGCAGCCCCGTCCTGGGCGGGCCCGCCTTCGGCATCGTGGTCGACGGCGACCTCGTCCCGCGCGACCCCCTGCGGGCACTCGTCGAGGGGGACGTCGCCTGCGGCATCGACCTGCTCCTGGGCTGGACACGCGACGAGTACCGGCTCTGGCTGGTGCCGGGCGGCCTGCTGGAACGCGTCGACCGTCTGGGCCCCGTCGCTCTCGCCGGCGCCATGGCCCGTTGCCACTGCGGCCACGAGGTGCCGCGGGGCTACCGGGCCCAGCGTCCCGCGGACGGCACCGCCGAGATCGTCGGACAGATGGTCACCGACAAGCTGCTGCGCCTCCCGCTGCAGAAACTGGCCGACGCCCGTCCCGGGGCGTCCTACGTGTACGAGTTCGCCTGGCCCTCGCTCCGGCCCGGTCTCGGCGCCTGCCACGCCCTCGAACTCGGTTTCGTGTTCGACACCGGCGAGACTCCCGAGTCCGCGAAGCTCGCCGGGGACGGGGCGCCGCAGGAACTCGCCGACGCGATGCACGAGGCGTGGACGCGGTTCGCCTCGACAGGCGACCCGGGCTGGGAGGCCTGGGACATGACGCATCCGGTGCGCGTCTTCGGCGAGAGCGACCGGCGGAGGGGTGCGGCCGACGCCACTCCCGAGGAGGTCGACGGCGACCGGGACGCGGCCGACGCCGTTCTCTCCGAGGTCGGCCGCCACCGGGACGCGGCCGACGCCGTTCTCTCCGAGGTCGGCCGCCACTGGGACGCGGCCGACGCCGTTCTCTCCGAGGTCGACGGCGACCGGGATGCGGCCGACGCCAACACCCACGAGACCGACGGCGACCGGGATGCGGTCGACCGTGTCCGTCGGCGCCCGGTCGGCAGCGGCCGGGAGGCCGGCGCTGACGTGCGACGTGAGGTCGGCCGTACCGCGTATACCGCCTACGGCCCGCGCGACCGCGAGCTGGCGCTGTGGACGGCCCCGGCAGCAGGAGCCGTCCTCCCGGGCGAACCCGTCGGCGGGACGGCGGCGACCTCGGACCCGCTGCTCAGCAGGCCTCCACGCGGTGCTGAACTGAGATCAGCGGTGCGGCGGCTGCGTCGCGCCGGGGGAGTCCGGGGGCGCTGACCGTCGTCGGGCCGCCGCCCGGGCCCCGGGGAGACGTGCTCGCCGACCCTTGGACCAGCGGCAGCATCCTCGGATCAGCGGCAGCGGCCGTCGTCCCGAGCGGAGGCCGGCGAGCGGAGAGCGGACGGCGGCCGGTGAAGGGGGCTACGCGGAGGTCAGCGTACGGGCGATCGAGGCGACCGCCTGCGGACCGACCCGGCAGCAGCCGCCGATCAGCCGGGCCCCCGACTCCTGCCAGCCCAGGACCTGTTCGGGAAGGAACGAGGAGCGGCCCTTCCAGGCGCGGGCCTCCGCGTCCCAGGCCTCGCCGCTGTTGGGGTAGACCACCACGGGCTTGCCCGTCACCCGCGCCGCGGTCGCCACGGCGGCGTCCACGTCCTCGGGTGCGCAGCAGTTCACACCGACCGCGATCACCTCGTCAGCCTCGGCGGCCAGGGCGAACGCCTCCTCCAGCGGTTGCCCGGCGCGCGTACGGTCGCCGGCGATCGAGTACGACAGCCACGCCGGCACACCGAGCCCCCGCACCGCACGCAGGAGCGCCTCGGCCTCGTCGGCGTCGGGAACCGTTTCCAGCGCCAGTACGTCGGGCGCGGCCGCGGCCAGCACCTCCAGCCGGGGACGGTGGAAACGCTCCAGCTCCTCGACGCTCAGGCCGTACCGTCCCCGGTACTCGGAACCGTCCGCGAGCATCGCCCCGTACGGCCCCACCGACGCGGCCACCCACAGCGGATGCGCGGCCCCCCTGCGCCGGGCCTGCCGGGCCGCCTCCCGGGCCAGCTCCACACTCAGCGTGAGGAGCCGGGCGGCCTCCTCGTGGTCGATCCCTCGCTTGGCGAAGCCCTCGAACGTGGCCTGGTAGCTGGACGTGATCGCCACGTTCGCGCCCGCCTCGAAGTAGGCGAGATGCGCCTCGGTGATCGCTTCCGGCTGCTCGGCGAGCAGCCGCGCCGACCACAGCTCGTCGCTCAGGTCGTGCCCGGCCGATTCCAGCTGGTTCGACATGCCGCCGTCGAGGACGACGGCTCCGGCGGCGAGGGCTGCGGAGAGGGAGGACTCCGCGAACGGAGCAGGGTGGGCGCTGGTGTCGCTGGTCATGTCACGACGCTAGTCGAAGGGACGGCGGACAGCCCGATCAGTCCATTGTGTGAACAGATTGACCACATCGTGGAATGGCCGCACTGCCGACGTGATCGGGCATACCGTGGGCGGGGCATCGGGCGAGGCTCATCCTCTGCGTGCGGAGTGCCGGCCGCCCCGGTGGCGCGCGCGGCCCAGGGTGCGCCTGTTGGCCGGGACCAGCAGCCCGCCGAGCAGCCCTGCCGCCAGGACGTACGGCCACCAGCCGAACGCGCCCGACTCGGCCGCACCGGCGCGGCGCGTCTCGGCGGTCGCGGCTCCCGGAGCAGCCCGCCCGGGTACGCCTGCCGACAGACCCGTGGCCGTCGCCGACAGGACGACGTCGTTGCCGTCGCCCCCCTTGTAACTGATCCGGTAGACGGTGTCGGAGACTTTCACCTCGGCGCCCTCGCGCAGACCGTCGAAGGTGCCCGTGACGGGTGCGCTCCCGGTGTGGTTCAGGACGGTGATGTCCCCGGGGCGGGTCCCGCCGCCAGGGCCGGAAGTCCGGCCGGACGCCCTGCTGGAAGCCCTACTGGAAGCGGCTCCGGTCGGCTGCGAGGCGGAAGCACTGCCGGAACGGTTCGTCGCGGTGGCCCGACCCGCGGCGGACAGGTCGAGGCCGCCCGCCAGCGTGACCCCGCCGGCCACCTTCAAGGGCCTGTCCGACAGCATCAGTTGCCCCTCCTCGCTCTGCGTGTAGGCGCCGGTGACCGTCAACCCGCCCATGACGACACCCCCGTTCGACACGGCGCCCTTCACGGTTCCCCTGCCGCTGAGGCTGCTCATCACCCGTAGCGCAGGCCCGCCGGTGTCCAGTCGCGCCGCTGCCGACGTCAGCCGGATCGCTCTGCTGTTGGAGAGGGTCGCCCCGTCCTTGAGCGCGAGGGTTCCGCGCGCGACCGTGGTCGTTCCGGTGTAGGTCACCGCGGATCCCGTCAGGGTCGTCGTCGCCGACCCCGACTGGACGAGCGAGCCGCTGCCCCCGAGGCGGGACAGCGAGACCGGTGCCTTCGTGTTGTTCACGACGAGTGTGCCGTCGTTCACGATCCGCCGCCGGTCGCTTCCGGTGAGCAGGGAGCCGTCCCCCTGCGCCGACCCCAGACGCAGAACCGCCCCCTTCTGCACGGTCGTCGATCCGTCGTAGTACTGCGCGGCGGCGAACGTGACGTCGTTTCCCTTCGTCCCGGCGATGACGACGTCGCCCGCGCCCGGCGAGGCCAGCGTGTCGTGGTACTTGCCGCCGCCGATCGCCGCGCCGAGAGTGACCGGCCCGTTGTAGTCGAACGTCAGCAGGGACCGCCGTCCGCCGGCCTCGTGCAGGTTGATGTACACCGTGTCCTTGGTTCCCGGCATGAAGATCCTGTGCGTGGTGCCGTCACCCCACTGCACGTCCGCGCCCTCGATGTTGGTGCCGCGCTTGTTCGACCGGTGCGGCACCGCGCGCCAGTTGAGGTCCGGATCGCTGAGCGAGGGCGCGGTGTCGCCTCCCCGGTCGCTGTAGCTGTACTGGCCGGTGAGGACGACCTTGCTGCCCGGCCGGGTGTGGACGTTGACGTCGCTGCCGTACTGCCGCTGGTAGAAGTCCTGTCGCAGGGTGATCGTCCGGTTCAGCGGGGTGTCGATGATCCAGGAGCCCTGGTTGAGGATGGCCCGGGCGTTGGGCAGCGACACCGGGAACTCGGGGCGGCCGACCGCCATGCCGGTGCCGTTGTCGATGACCCCGGTGAAGGGGTGCGTGCCGGCCAGGTCGAGCGTGCCCCACATGTTGCGAGGCTGGGTGACCAGCCCCGACCCGCTGATGGTGCCGATGTTGAAGGTTCGGGTCAGTGACAGGCGGAGCGTGCCGTCGACGCGGATGTTGAGCTGGTTGAGACGGTAGCCGGGGGTGTCGTACGGGAAGTGCCCGATCAGGCCGGTCCCTCCGCCGGTGCCGTACTGCAGGGTCGTCCCGCGCTCCACCGTGATCGCGGGGGGATCGGGGTTGCTGACCGTCGTGAACGGATGGTTGCCGCCCTGCGTGCGCACCACCTGCCGCCGGCGTGCGGTGGGCAGGGTGAAATCGCTGTCCCTGCTGAGGACGAGAGTCCCCCCGCCGCGGACGGTGAGCGTTCCCTGACCGCGCAGGACACCGTCGTACGTCGTCGTCCCGCCGGGCACGGTCACCGCCGCGTCGCCCGTGAGGGTCACGTCGCGGTCCGCCAGCACGTCGGCGGTGATGTCACGGACCTCGTCGGCCGCGGCCGGGGGAGCGACGGCCAGAAGGGCCGCGACGGCCGCGAGGGCGCCGAAGGCCGCGGCCGAGGTGTGGAAGGGCTTGGTGCGCACACCTCGGAGACGTGTCCCGGCGACCCGGATAACAGAAATCGCTTCACCCGAGTGTCGACGGGGTGTCGGCGCGTCCGGAAAGCCACTGTCCGGCCGGAATCCGCCGGAAAGGGCTTTCCATCAAGTCCCGTCCGACCCGTTGACCTGCCCGTAACCCGCCCTTACCTTTTCGGCGTTCGTCATTCCACATGCCGTTCACAGTCCCGAACATCCCCGAAGGTCCCTCGCTCGCGAGGCGACACCTGCACCCCGACTACCCCTGTGCCCGACCCGTGCGTCCCCCGCCGCGCCGATCCCCGCGACCACCGTCACGGCGACGGCCGGAGGGGCGTACTCGTCGAGCGCCACACCCGGATCCAGACCTCCGGCCGCACGCCGGAGAGCACCCCGACCTCGGCGTCCCCGTCGCCGACACCGTGAAGGAGAGTGCGTCGGATGAGACGTACGTACGCGACCCTGCTCGCCCTCTGTCTGGCGCTGGCCGGCGCGCTCGCCGTCGCGGGCCCTGCCCGGGCGGCAGCCGTGACGGTGGCCAACGGCACCCCGTTCACGGACACTTCGGGCAGCGCGGTGCATGCTCACGGCGGAGGCGTCCTCAAAGTCGGCTCCTACTACTACTGGTTCGGCGAGGACCGCAACGCCGACAACACCTTCCGGTACGTGGACGCCTACCGCTCCACCGACCTGAAGAACTGGGAGTTCCGCAACCACGTCCTGACCCGGTCGAGCGCCCCCGAACTGGCCACCGCCAACATCGAGCGCCCCAAGGTCATGTACAACGCCGCCACCGGCAAGTTCGTGATGTGGATGCACAAGGAGAACGGCGTCGACTACAGCGAGGCCCGGGCCGCCGTCGCGGTGTCGGACACCGTCGACGGGAACTACGCCTGGCAGGGCAGCTTCCGGCCGCTGAACCAGCACATGTCCCGTGACATCACGGTCTTCGTGGACACCGACGGCGCCGGCTACATGGTCTCGGCGGCGCGCGAGAACTACGACCTGCAGATCTACCGGCTCACGGCCGACTACACCGGCATCGCCGGCCTGGTCGCCGATCCCTGGCACGGCGGCCACCGTGAGGCGCCCGCCCTGTTCAAGCGGAACGGCGTCTACTTCATGCTCACCTCGGGAGCGACCGGCTGGAGCCCCAACCAGCAGCAGTACGCGACGGCGACCTCCCTCGCCGGCCCCTGGTCGGCCATGACGAACGTCGGTGACTCGACGGCCTACGGCTCCCAGACCGCCTACGTCCTTCCCGTGCAGGGCAGTTCGGGCACGTCGTACCTCTACCTGGGCGACCGCTGGGGCGACTCCTTCGGCGGCACCGTCAACGACTCCCGCTACGTCTGGCTGCCGCTGACCTTCCCGACCGCCACCACGCTGTCGATGTCCTGGTCCCCCGAAATCACCCTCGACACGGCCGCTGGAACGGTCACCGGCACGAGCGCCACGTACAACACGCTCATCGCCCGGCACAGCGGCAAGTGCGCGGACGTCACCAGCCAGTCCCTCTGGGCGGGAGCGCAGATCAAACAGTACGACTGCAACGGCGGCAACAACCAGAAGTACTGGTTCAAGTCGGTGGGAGGCGGTTACTACCAGTTGGTCGTCAGGAACAGCTCCCTGTGCGTGCAGGAGAACGCGAGCACGGTCAGCCAGGAGGACTGCGTCGCGACGGCCTCCAGTCAGCAGTGGTCGCTGACGACCTCGGGAAGCTACGTCAACGTCAAGTCCCGGGCGAGCGGCGAGTGCCTGGACGTGAACGGCGCGTCCACCGCCAACGGCGCCGTCGTCATCACCTACACGTGCAACGCGGGTGCCAATCAGCAGTGGACGCGCGGTTCGTGAGTGGACGTCAGTTCAGCAGGTCGATCGCGTCGATCGAGGTGCCCGCGCTGAGGTAGGAGGCCGACCCCGAACCGCTCACCACGTTGATCTTCAGTGCGTTGTACCGGCTGGTGTCCGTGAGCCAGGCGCTCGCCGGAACGCTGTAGGTGAACGTGTGGTTGTTGCCCCGGTAGGACCCGTTCGTCAGGGACCGGGTGCTCGGCTGGGTGGGCGGGGAGGGGATGGCCGAGGTCCAGGCGTCGTTCACGACGACCTGCGGCCGCCCGTTGGCGTAGGCCGTCGTCACGCCGATGCGCAGCGTGTGCGCGGCGGCGGCCTGGGCCGCGGTCAGCTTGAAGTGGACGAGCAGACCGCTGTTGACGTCCTTCCAGAGGTAGCACGGAAACGCGGAGGTCTCACTGCCGCTGCCGATCACCACGTTGCCGGTCCAGGCGGCGGCGCGTACGTCCGACGGGTGTGCGTACGTCATGAGGTCGGCGTTCTTGAACCCGCTCGGCGTGCCGGTCCAGTCGTTGATCCGCCAGATCGCACTGGCGTTGCTCGGGTCGTTCGACGACGGGATGGCGATCGAGTTGAGGGTGGTCGTCCCGCCCGCGGACACCGTCACCTGGGTGCTGTGGACCGCCAGCTCGCTCTTGTGGACGGTCAGCGTGTACGTCCCGGGCAGGACCCCCGCGATCGAGAAGTAGCCGTCGGACGATCGTGCCGAACCCCAGTACTGCGCGGACGCGTTGGCGAGCCCGACCGTGTACGGGTAGGCCGTGTCGCGGCCGGTGATGCCGACCCCCGCGACCCGGCCGCGACCGCTCGCGCCGACGTATCCGGAGATGCCGAGCGAGTCGGCCCAGGGCGTGGTCAGGGTCCCCGGGAAGAGCGAGGAGGAGGGCGCGCCGCCGTCCGTGAAGGCGATGACGTAGGGGCCCTGGAGGCCGAAGCGCTGCTCCTCGGTCTGGTTCTGGCCGTAGTACAGGATCTCGTAGAGCCCGCCGCCGTCGGCGCTCTGGTGGCGCAGGAGGGAGCGGTAGAAAGGGCCGCCGGAAGCCTTCTCGTGGTTGCTGCGCACGATCCACAGGCCGACGCCGCCCGACGTCCAGCCGATGTGGTCGTAGTCGATGACGCGCAGCCGGGAGTAGTGCTTGGAACGCGTCTGGCCGTCGGACTTCGCGAAGACGTCGGAGGCCTCGATGGTGCTGCTCGTGTAGGTGTAGGAGTCGGGTTCGTCGTTCAGGAACCGGCCGGCCTTGACGCGCACGATGTAACGGGTCGCGGAGACGGACGCGTCGGCCTTGTTGGTCCACAGGTAGATGTTGTTCTCGCCGCTGCGGGCCGCGTAGTAGTGCTTGAGCGTGCCGTGCGTGACCGAGATCAGGATGGTCGACCCGGACCGCGCGATCGTCACCGTGGAGCTGCCGAGGCCCGACTCGATGTGCGAGTGCATGCCGCCGTAGCCCTGGTATTCGGTGCCCCGGTAGACCAGCGACGTCAGGTCGCCGGTGGTCTTGGCGACCTTGAAGACCAGGGCGGCGCCGGTGTCGACGACGTAGTTCGAGCCGTCGTCGGTGTAGCCGAAGGCGGCCGCGGCGGCCGGCACGGCGAGCGGCCCGGCGAGGGCCGTCGAGCCGGCGGCTGCGGTGCCCAGGACGAAGGTGCGGCGTCGGACCGGCCTGTGGCTCTCGGATCCGGACATGGGGGGTGCCTCCTTCGGGAGGTGTGGGGGTGCGGGTGCCTGAGAGGGTGACAGTTGAATCGATTTCGCGAAAGGGCTTTCACTCGCACGAGGTCGGCAATCCCGGGAAATCGAGCCAAGGGCTAGAAAGCGCTTGCGAGAGGCGGTACCGTCCAGCCGCCAGCCTGTTGCCGTGACGGAGGAGCCGCAAGTGAGACGTTTCAACATCGCCGTACTGGCGGCGCTGACCCTGACCGCCGGTGTGCCGGCCGTACCCGCGGCCGCCCACGGCGGCCGGGCGCCCCTCGGCATCGCCGGCTGCACGGCCGACGCCTGCCACTTCGACGTTCCACCCGGCGTCTACGACGTGAAGGTCGTCCTCGGCGGCGACGGCCCCTCGAGCACCAGCGTCAGCGCGGAGACCCGGCGCGCCGTGCTGCCCGAGACGTCCGCCCCCGCCGGCGCGCGCGTCACCCGCGGCTTCACGGTCGACGTCCGCACCCCCGAGGGCGAGCCGACGGGCGCCGCCGGAACTCCCGGCCTGGATCTGGTGCTCGGCGGTTCGGCGCCGGCGCTCGCCGACATCCGGGTCACCCCCGCCCGGCACGCCCGGCAGATCCTTCTCGTGGGTGACTCCACCGTCTGCGACCAGGCCGCCGACCCGTACACCGGCTGGGGCCAGCAGCTGCCGCAGTACCTGCGCAAGGGCGTCGCCGTCGCCAACTACGCCGATTCCGGCGAGAGTACGGTCACCTATCTGGGGAACCCGCAGCTGTGGGCCACGGTTCAGCCGTTGATCCGTCCCGGCGACCTCGTCCTCGTCCAGCTCGCGCACAACGACAAGACGACCGACGAGGCGACGTACCGGGCGAATCTCGAGACACTGGTGGCGGGTGTGAGGGAGAAGGGCGGGCAGCCGGTCCTGGTGACCCCCATCGTGCGCCGCTGGTTCAACGCCGACGGCACGCTGAACAACGGAATGGCCCTGCTGGTCAACGGACTTGGCGTCGACCATCCGGCGGTGATCCGTTCGGTCGCCGCCGCGCACGGCGTCCCGCTGATCGACCTCACCGCCAGGACCAAGGCGCTGGTGGAGTCCTTGGGCGTCGAGGGCTCCAAGGCGCTCTACCTGTACAACGAGAAGCGCGACAACACGCACACCTCCGTGCACGGCGCGAGGGTCTACGCGGGCCTGGTCCGCGACGAACTCACCGCCCGGCATCTGGTGCCGAAGGGCGCCGTGCGGGTGGGATGAACGCCTGGGGGCGCCTCGACCGGAACCGGGACGCCCCCAGGTCCAGCCGTCCCCAGGCTCCGATCGGGCCGCGAAGGAAAGAAGCGCAGATGCACCTGCCCCCGCCCGATGCCGCACGCAGTCCGCGTACCGGATACACCCGCGCCCACTGGGAAGCGGCCGCCGACACCCTGCTCGCCGCGGTGGAGGCCCATGCCACCGAGGACCGCGCTCTGTACCACTTCCCCGGCGGTCGGGAGAGCTGGTCCGGTCGTCTCTCCGACGGACTGGAGGGATACGCCCGGACGTTTCTGCTGGCAGCCTTCCGCCGCGACGAGACGGCCCTCGAACGGTATGCAGCCGGTCTCGCGGCAGGCGTCTGCGGAGTCTGGCCCCGTATCCAGGACCGGAGCCAGCCCCTCGTCGAGGCCGCATCGATCGCCCTGGCACTGCGCCTGACCCGCCCGCTGCTCTGGGACCGCCTCGACGACCGCGTCAGGCAGCGTACGGCGGCCTGGCTCGGCGAGGCGCTGACCGCCGAGCCCTGGCCCTGCAACTGGGAGCTGTTCCCGGTCACGGTGGGCGGTTTCCTGGAGGCAGTCGGCCACGAGCCGGAGGCCTCCCGCAAGGCGATCGACCGCGGCCTGGAGCGCATCGAGCAGTGGTACGTCGGCGACGGCTGGTACACCGACGGCGCCGGACGGGCCTTCGACTACTACAACGGCTGGGCGATGCACCTCTACCCGGTTCTGCACGCCTGGCTGGCCGACGACCCCGACCTGCTCGGCCTCTACGGCGGCCGTCTCAGGACCCATCTCGGCGACTACGCCCGCCTGTTCGGCGGCGACGGAGCACCCCTGCACCAGGGCCGCTCCCTCACGTACCGCTTCGCGACCACCGCACCCCTCTGGCTGGGCGCGCTGACCGGCCACACCCCGCTGCCCCCCGGCGAGACCCGCCGACTGGCCTCAGGAGCGTTGAAGTACTTCCTGGAGCGGGACGCGGTCGACGAACGCGGCCTGTTGACGCTCGGCTGGCACGGTCCCGACGAGTCCGTTCTGCAGGGCTACTCCGGACCTGCCTCCCCCTACTGGGCGAGCAAGGGCTTCCTCGGCCTGCTGCTCCCGCCGGACCACGAGGTGTGGACGGCACGGGAGGAGGCGGGACCGGCGGAACGGGCCAACGCGGTCACCCCGCTCGCCGGCCCCAACTGGTTGGTCCAGTCGACGAGTTCGGACGGCCTGGTCCGCTTGCACAACCACGGCAGCGAGGACGTCCGCTACGACCCCCACTACACGCGGTTCGCCTATTCGACGGTCACGCGGCCGCGGGCCTCGCCGCCGGACAACTCCGTCACGGTCGGCGGCGATCCGCACCGCGAGGGCATCGCCCCGCTCGGGGTCGGCGAGGGCTGGGCGGCCTCCCGGCATGCGCTGACCTCCGGCGCCGGGGTCACCAGCCTGGTGGTGGCGGACGGCGCGGTGGAGGTGCGAGCCCATCTGGTGACCGACGCGGCGCCGGGGACGGAGGTGCACGTCACCGGTTGGGCGCCGGGCGAGGACGGGGAGGCCCGGGCCGAGGTGCTGCCCGTGTACGGCCTGGCGGGCGCTTCCCGGCTAGTGGGCGCGGTGGGAGAAGGCCCCGCGACGCTCTTCGTCGCGCTGGCCCGCCTCACCGCCGAGCCTGACCCCCTGCCCCTTGCGGACCTGGTGTCCGTGGAGGTGCGAAGGACGGCTGCCGACGACGCGCACGGCGCATACGACCTGAGCGTCCGCTGGCCGACGGGCTCGGAGCAGCACTTCTGTTTCCGCAGCACGGCTTCGGGCGAGGGAACCGGAACGCCCGCCTGGTCGGTGGAGCCGCGGTGAGCCGCGTCGCGTAGGTCCGGACTGCGGCGGAGCCGGTCGGCCGGCCGCGCCTGCTCGGACACCCGTGGTGCGGGTGGCCACAGCGAGGCGATTACCCGGTTGCAGCGCGTAACCGGCGTCCACAACAATCCACGCATGACTTCTGCCATCCGTCATGTGACGATCAACAGTGTGGACGCCTACACCCTCGGCGCCTTCTGGTCCGCGGTGCTCGGCCTGCCTCTCCACGAGGACGACAAGCCGGGGGACGAGGAGGCGCTGATCGAGGGCGCGGGTCTGCTCTTCGTCACGGTCCCGGAGGCCAAGAGGCAGAGGAACCGGATCCACCTCGACCTCCAGCCGCAGGACCGTACCCGCGATGAGGAGGTCGAGCGCCTGCTCGCCCTCGGCGCCACACTCGTCGACGACCGCCGCAGGCCCGACGGCACGGGGTGGGCGGTCCTCGCCGATCCGGAGGGGAACGAGTTCTGCGTCGAGCGCAGTGCGGGGGAGCGGGCCGCTGGATGAGGCGGCGGCAACT
This sequence comes from Streptomyces sp. NPDC037083, assembly GCF_055606485.1. Classification (NCBI taxonomy): domain Bacteria; kingdom Bacillati; phylum Actinomycetota; class Actinomycetes; order Kitasatosporales; family Streptomycetaceae; genus Streptomyces; species Streptomyces sp. NPDC037083. Next base: position 119,427 of record NZ_JBVJSQ010000004.1, read on the forward strand.
CCCGTACGCTCACCGCCCGTCGAGCCGGGTGCCGCTACCGTCACCGTGCCAGGCGAGGACGACTGAAGCTGGGGATTCATGAGCACTTCGATGTGAGCCGCTCCGACCAGTAACCGATCTCGTTGCGCCGCAATGCGCCTGATGCGGCATCAGCTCCCGGGGCGTTCCTCCCGTGGCCAGTGGGTCAGCGCCAGGTGCAGGGCCTCGATCGCCTTGTCCCATGACCGCTGAACATCCCGCGGTGCGCCGAAGCCGCCGCCGGCCTCCAGCAGGCAGTACCCGTGAAAGGTGCTGCGCAGCAGGCGGACGGCGTCGGTGAGGTCGGGTTCGTCCAGGCCGTAGGCGCGGAGCATCCCGTAGGTGATCTCGCCGGTGCGACGCATGGCGGGGGAGTCGGCGGTCAGTTGCCGGTCGAGTTTCTCGTCGATACGGATCTGGGTGGCGGCGTACCGGCCCGGGTGCCGCAGGGCGTATTCCCGGTAGGCCCCGGCGAAGGCGACCAGCGCGTCCTTGCCGGCCAGTCCGACGACGGCTGCGGCGATCCGGTCGATCATCTCTCCCCCGACGAGCAGCGCGAGCCGGGTGCGCAGTTCCCGCAGGTTGCGGACGTGCGAGTACAGACTCGCGTCCTTGACGCCGAAGCGCCGCGCCAGGGCCGAGATGCTGACGTTCTCGAAACCGACCTCGTCGGCCAGCTCGGCGGCGGCTTCGACGAGGCGGTCGGTGGTGAGGCCGACTCGTGGCATGAGGGACCGCCTTGCGCACTGGGAGGCGAGGGTTCAGCCAGGATCCTAAGGCTTCGCAGGTGGCAGAAGCGGACGGTCGGAGGGGCGCCGGAGGTGCGGTGACCCGCGCACCGTCCCACCCGACGCCCCAGGAGGCCTCTCCTCAGCTTCGCCGCCCCGGCAGACCCGTCGCCGGGATCAGCGCCAGGGCCAGTAAGGACGCCGCGGCGAGGTAGGCGATGCGGAATCCCGACGGGCCCGGTCCGGCCGCGCCCAGCACCACGGAGATGAGCGCGGTGCCCGCCGACGCGCACACCTGGGAGTTGATGGCGAGGGCGGTGCTCGCCGCTGCGATGCGCTCCCTCGGCAGGTCACGGGTGGCGGCCGTCATCGTCGGCAACAACACCATCCCGGCGCCGACGCCCATCACCACGGTCGCGCAGGTCAGCCGCCAGGCCGGCACGTCCTCCGTGCCGATCTGCACACCCGTCAGGGCCATGCCGAGGGCGCCCACCGCGATGCCGGTCCGGATCAGCCGTCGCGGCGACGTCCTGTCGACCCTGCGGGCGGCCATCTGCATGGTCGTGCCGACGGCGAGTCCGACCGGGACGCCGAGCAGCCCCGTCGACGTCGCGCTCCAGCCCCTCGCCTGCTGCCAGTACACCGGCCCCAGGAGCATGGATCCGAAGTAGCCGCAGGTGAAGAGAGCCAGTGTGCCGATGGCGACGGCGAAGGTCCGGTTTTCCAGCAGGCGCAGTTCCAACAGTGGTTGAGGCACCCTCAGGGACCGGCGGGCGAAGGTGACCGCCAACAGCGCTCCGGTCAGGGTCGGCGCGAGGACGCCCGGTTCGGCGAAATCGCCTCGCGCGCCGCCGCGCGCCAGACCGAACAGCAGGAGCGCGAGACCCGGGGAGAGCATCAGCAGGCCGGGGACGTCCAGCCTGGGGACCGCTGCCGTTCCCCGCGGCGCGTCGGGGCGCAGCCGCGCGGCGAGTGCCACGGCGAGCACCCCCACCGGCAGGTTGACGAGGAAGACCCACCGCCAGGAAGCGGCGTCCATCAGCCAGCCGCCGAGCACCGGGCCGGCCACCGGGCCGATCAGGACCGGGAGCCCGAGCAACGCCACCGTTCGGCCGAGACGCTCCCGGTCCGCCGCGGTCATCGCCATCGCCATGCCGACGGGCATGAGCAGCCCGCCGCCGAGCCCCTGGATCGCGCGGAAGACGATGAGACTGCCGATGTCCCAGGCGCACGCGGCGAGCAGCGAGCCGAGGGTGAACAGCGTGAGCGCGGTGAGATAGGTCCGCCTGGCGCCGAATCGGGCCATGGCCCAGGCGGTGGTGGGAATGACGGCGGCCAGCGCCAACGTGTAGGCCGTGGCGGTCCACTGGACCGTCTCCAGCGGGGACTCGAACGCTCGGGAGAGGCTGCCGAGGGCGACGTTGACGATCGTGATGTCCAGAACCGACATCACCGAACCGATGATGACGACGACGAGGATGTGCGTGAGCGTGGCCGGTGCGGAGGAGCCGGGCGGGTCCGGCGCCGCTTCGACGTCGCCTGCGTCGTGCGGTCCGCCGGCCCGGGTTGAGGTCATCGCGCCGGCCCTCAGCCCTGGTAGGGGCGGACCGCGCGGGCGGCCCGCAACGTGCGTCCCCACCAGGAGAGTTGGCCGAGCATCCCCTTGGCTGCTCCCGTGCAGACGCCCGCGTCGCGCGGTGTCCCGTCCTCCCCGAGCCCTGACCAGGGGCCGTGCAGACTCACGGCATCACGCACGGTCGTGGCGTGCAACTCGGCGAACACCAGACGCAGTTGCTCGACGGCTCGGATCCCGCCCGCGAGCCCGCCGTAGGAGACGAAGCCGACCGGCTTGGCCTGCCACTGCGGATGGTGCCAGTCGATGAAGTTCTTGAGCGCGGCCGGGAAGCTGTGGTTGTACTCGGGTGTGACGACCACGAACGCGTCCGCCGCGGCCAGGCGCGGTGAGACGTCCTCGAGCACGCTCGCCGTCTCGGGGCTCGGCGTGCCGCCCCAGCCGGGCATGACCAGCGGCAGGTCGATGTCGGCCAGGTCGATGACCTCCAGTTCCAGACCCTCGTGGTCGGCGGCGGTGTCCAGGAACCAGTCGGCGACGGCACGGCCCTGACGTCCCTCGCGGACGCTGCCGACGACGACGGCCACGCGCAGCGGTGCGTCGTGCTCGACTGCGGCTGCTGTGGCTGCTGCGGTCGATGCGGCCACTGCGGATTCGCCGACGGCGGGTGTGTCGGTGACGGGCATGGGTGTCCCCCTGATCTCCTCGCGCCCCTTACGGGGAGGTGCAGCCGCGCGGTGCGGCCTCGCGACAGGTAAACTACAACGTGCGTTGTAAAAAGTGCAACGCTCGTTGTAATTCGTGAGGAGTCGAGGGTGGTCAGCACCAACGAGAGCTGGGTCGAAGAGGCGCGACGCACGGTCTCCCCGCGCAAGCTGGAGAAGCAGATGGCGATCGCGGGCGCGGCCTGCGCGGTCTTCGGCCGCGAGGGGTACGCGCGCGCCTCCGTGGACGCGCTCGCGGCCGAAGCCGGCGTCTCGACGCGCACCCTGTACAACCACTTCCCCGGCGGGAAGGCGCAGCTCTTCGGCGCCGTCGTCACCTGGACGTCCGGTGAGGTCAAGGATGCGCAGCTCGCCCGCCTGCGGGCCGTGTTGGACCCCGAGCGGCCGCCCCGTCCGCAGGACCTGGAGCGCGACCTCGTCGCCCTCGCCCGCGGCTTCGTCGGTCTCATGGCGGACTACCCCAACCACTTCGCCCTGGTCCGTCACATCCATGCCGAGGCGGACCACGTCCCCCCGGAGGTGCTCGACGCATGGCGCGACGCGGGGCCGGGCCCCGTCGGCCGCGCCCTCGCCGAGGCGCTGCAGCAACTGGCCGCCGCCGGACTGCTCGATGTGCACGGTGACGCGGCGCTCGCGGCAGCGCACTTCATGGCTCTGGTCTCCTACTCGATCACCCAGCAGTCCCACTACGGGGTCCTGCCCCTGCCGAAGGAGGAGACCGAGCGCCTGATGACGGGCGGTGTCGCCGCGTTTCTCCGGGCGTACCGGGCCGGCTGACCGAGTCGGCACAGGCCTGTCCGGGATGGCGCGGTGCGGGACACGGCGACCCGGGGACGGCGGAACGGCGTTCCGGCCCGGCGTGCGAAGGGAGGCGCGGCCGGCCGGCGGGGGCCGGTCGGCCGCGGGAGCGGTCATCGCCGTGGCGCAGTCCCGATCACATCGACGGTCCGTCGATCGACCTGGACCGGTCAGTCGGTCGCCGTGAACACGAACGAGAACGTCGCGGGCGCCGGGTTCAGGAAGTACCGCGGCAGCGGGCCCGGGCCGCAGGACTGGGAGCCGAGGCCGTGCTGACCGTGGTCGAGGTTGACCCACACCGTCTCGCCCGGGGTCAGGTCGGTGCGGTGGGCGGCGGCGTCCAGCTGCTCGCTCGTCCAGCGTCGTGCGGTGAACCAGAACTCGGGGTCGCCCTCGACGCGCAGCCCGCCGAGCTCCGCCCAGCGGACGTCGGCACGAGCGCCGTTCTCCTGCGGACGGACGTACGGGGTCTGCATGGCGTCCACCGTCGACTGCCAGCGGCCGATCGCCGCCGCCGACCTGCTGTCCGGATACGCCTCGCCGGGCCCGCCGCCGAACCACGTCACCCGGTCGGCCTCGGACAGCCCGAACCGGACGCCGAGACGGGGGAGCGGCACCGTCCAGTCGCCCTCGGGGGACACCGACACGGTCAGCCGGACACGGTCGCCGTCCGAGGTCCACCTGTAGGCCGTCGACAGCCCCGGCTCCCATCCGGCGGCGGCCACCCGGGTCCGTACCGTCAGCGCGTCGTCGCCGACCTCGACCGCGTCCAGCCGGTGCCGCATCCGGTGCAGGCCCAGCCTGCGCCACAGAGCGCCGTACCGGACGTCCGACTGCCAGGACGCGCCGTCGTCGTTGTCGGTGGTCGCCCGCCACACGTCCAGGCGCAGCCCGGTCACCTCCACCGAGCCGACGGACCTCAGCTCGCCCGTGCGGGCGTCGAAGGACGCCGGGCCCAGGGTGATGAGCCGGTCGCCGACGACCGGCCCGGCGGAGGCGCGCACGGTCGGCAACGCCCGCGCCGACAGGGGAACTTGTCCCCAGGACACGACATGGCCCGCGGGCGCCCAGGCGGTGTCCTCGGCCAGGACGGCCTGGACGGTCCACCGCGTCTCCGCACCGGCCGGGGCGCCGGCCGGCGGCTCCGGCAGCTTCACGTCGGCCGACTCGCCCGCCTCGAGCGCCGGCACGGCGAGATCGCCGGACCCGACGGTCTCGCCGTCCACCTGGAACGCCCAGGTGAAGGCCAGCCCCGAAAGACCGGCGAAATCCTGCTTGTTGGTGATCCGGACCGTTCCGTCGCCGCAGCCGTCGAGGGCGACCGGCTCGATCACCTTCTTGAACTCGACGAGGCCGGGGGAGGGAGTGCGGTCGGGAAAGACCAGGCCGTCGCAGACGAAGTTCCCGTCGTGCAGTTCCTCGCCGAAGTCGCCGCCGTAGGCGTAGCCCAGCTCGGGGTGCTTGACGCCGTGGTCGATCCACTCCCAGACGAAGGCGCCCTGGAGCCGGTCGTGCTCCTCGAAGAGCCGCTGGTAGTCCGCGAGCCCGCCGGGGCCGTTGCCCATGGCGTGCGCGTACTCGCACAGGATGAAGGGGAGTTCGCGTCGCCTGAGCGTGCCGCCGTCCAGGCCCCGTCCCGTCCGCTCCACCTCCTCGTGGGAGGCGTACATGCGGGAGTAGACGTCCGTGTCACGGCAGTCGACGTCGCCTTCGTAGTGCACGAGGCGCGAGGCGTCGCGCGCGTGGATCCACTCGGCCATCGCGGTCAGACCGCGCCCGGTGCCGGCCTCGTTGCCGAGGGACCACATGACGATCGACGGGTGGTTCTTGTCCCTCTCGACCATGCGGGCGGCGCGGTCGAGGAGGGCGGGCGTCCAGCGGTCGTCGTCGACCGGGTTGTCCCGCCAGTCCTGCTCGACGAATCCGTGGGTCTCCAGGTCGCACTCGTCGATCACCCACAGTCCGTACTCGTCGCACAGGTCGAGGAAGGCCGGGTGCGGCGGGTAGTGCGAGGTGCGGACGGCGTTGACGTTGTGCCGCTTCATCAGCAGCACGTCCTCGCGCATCGTCTCCAGGTCGAGGGCGCGGCCCGTCTCGGGATGCCACTCGTGCCGGTTGACGCCCTTGAAGAGGATCGGCCGGCCGTTGACCTTGACCAGGCCGTCCGCCAGCTCGACGGTGCGGAAACCGATGCGCAGGGGCACCCGCTCGCCCTCCGTCACCAGCTCCCCGTCGTACAGCGTCGGCGTCTCCGCCGTCCACGGCCGCACGGGGACGGCGACCGTCTCCCCGGTGGCGACATCGATGTCCAGGGCGGGCACGGTCACCCGCCCGTCGACGTCGGAGTCGACGCGCAGGGCGCCCTCGCCCGTGACGTGGTCGTAGGAGGCGTGCACGAAGAAGTCCAGCGCACTGCCCGCCGGACGGTGCAGCAACGTCACGTCGCGGAAGATGCCCGGCAGCCACCACTGGTCCTGGTCCTCCAGGTACGAGCCCGCCGACCACTGGTGGACCCGGACCGCGAGGACGTTCCCGGTCGGCCGGAGCAGATGCCCGACCGCGAACTCGTGCGCGAGACGCGAGCCCTTGAACTCGCCGATGTCCGTGCCGTTCAGCCAGACCCTGGCGCACGACTCGACGCCGTCGAAACGGAGGACGAAACCGCCTTCGGAGACGTCGGGCCACCCCTCGGGGAGGTCGAAGACCCTCAGGTGGTCGCCGGTCGGGTTCTCGGTCGGCACCCGGGGCGGGTCGACCGGAAAGGGGTAGAGGTGGTTGGTGTAGACGGGCGAGCCGAAAGCCCCGTCGCCCTGCAGCACCCAGTGCCCGGGGACCGTGACCTCGGCCCAGTCCCCGGCGTCGTAGCCCTCCTCGGCGAACGCGTCGTCCTCGGCGTCGGCCGTCGCCGACACACGCAGCCGCCAACGCCCGTTGAGCGAGACGGACTTCGCGTCCGAGGAGGCGTACCAGGCGCGCGGTGGCAGCGCTCCGGCGCCCGGCGAGACGCTCTCGACGTAGTCGGCGGACGGCGGTCCCCCCGCTCGGGCGGAACCGGGCGAGGGGGAGGTGCGAAAGGACATCGGTCTCCTAGGTCAGCCCTTGATGCCGGTCTGCGCGATCCCCTGGACCAGCCAGCGCTGGAGGAAGAGGAACACGAACACCAGGGGCAGGATGGAAAAGGCGGTGGCCATGAAGATCAGATGGAAGACGACGGTCTGGTTGGTCATGTAGTTGGAGAGCGCGACCTGGACGGTCCACGAGCCCGGGTCCTGGCCGATGACCAGCGGCCACAGGAAGGAGTTCCAGCCGTTGATGAAGGTGATGGTCGCCATCGCCGCGAAGAAGTTCAGCGAGTTGGGCACCACGATGCGCCAGTACGCGCCCCAGTAGCCCAGTCCGTCCACGCGCGCCGCCTCCTCCAGCTCCTTGGGGAACCCCAGGAAGTACTGCCGGAACAGGAAGCAGGTGAAACCACTGAACAGGCCCGGGATGATCAGACCCCGGTAGGTGTCCACCCAGCCGAGCGACGACACCAGCACGAAGCTCGGGACGAAGGTGACCGCCGTCGGAACCATCAGCGTGCCCAGGACGGCGTAGAAGACCTTGTTGGCGTGCCGGTACGGGATGCGGGCGAGGCCGTAGCCGGCGAGGGAGCACACCAGGAGGACGCCGACGGTGTGCAGGGTCGCCACCACCGCCGAGTTCCACAGGGACTGGCCGAAGGGGACCGTCTCGTCGGTGAACAGCTCACTGACGTTGCCCCACTGGATGTCGGTGGGGAAGAACTTCCAGTTCTCCCCGGTGATTTCGGCGTCGGTGGAGAGGGCGTTGCGGATCAGCAGGTAGAACGGGACCAGGAAGAAGAATCCGGCGATCCCGGCGGCGATGTAGAGGCCGGTGGAGTTCATGACGCCGCCGCGGCTCTCGCGGCGGGGCATGTCCGACGGCGGCGCGGTGTCGCGTGCCTCGGGCATCGTGGTGGTCACTTGGACTCCTCCCCTCTTCCGAAGCCCAGGAACTTGCCCTGGAGCAGGGTCACGGCGCAGATCAGCACCGTCAGGATGACCGCGCCCGCGCTGCCGGCGCCGTAGTCCTGGCTCTCGCCGAGGGCCTTGTAGTACAGCTCCACCAGGGGCGGACGACCCCAGGTGGTCTTCGACAGGAGGTTGAAGAACTCGTCGAAGGCCTGGTACGCGGCGATGAGCAGCAGCAGGATCACCGCGGTGGACGTGGCACGCAGCTGCGGCAACGTGATGTGACGGAACGTCTGCCAGCCCGGCTTGGCGCCGTCGAGGGCGGCGGCCTCGTAGAGTTCGCCGGGGATGTTCTGCAGCGCCGCCAGGAACAGGATCATGTAGAAACCGGACTGCAGCCACAGCCGTGCCGTGACGATGACGAGCCAGTACCAGGGCGGGTCGGGGTCGACCAGCCAGGCGATGTTCTCGATCCCGAACCAGCCGAGCACCGTGTTCATGAGGCCGAAGCGGACCCCGCTGAAGATGGACATCTTCCAGATCAGCGCGGCGGCGACGTAGCTGCACGCGGTCGGCAGGAAGAAGACCGAACGGAAGAACGCCCGCATGAACCGCAGCCTGTTCACCAGCAGGGCCAGGCCCAGCGACAGCGCCCACGTGGTGGGCACGATGAACGCGGCGAACACGGTGAAGGTGATGAGGGAGCCGACGAAGTCGTCGTTCGTCAGCATGTAGGTGTAGTTCTCGAAGCCGACGAACTTGTCGGGCGTCACGGTGAAGCGGGCCTCGAAGAAGCTGAGCCAGATGCTCCACAGGATCGGGGCGTAGACGAAGATCGCCAGACCGATCAGGAACGGCCCGGTGAACAGCCAGAAGTTGAAGGTGGGGCTGCCCCGCAGACCTCGCCGCGGCTTGGCCCATGAGGCCTGTGCCGGGGTGGGGCGCGCGAGGTCGCGCGTCTTGGTCGTCGACATGGCGTGATCCGTCCCGCGGCCTATCCGAACAGCTTCTTGAGCTCGCGGTTGACGGCCGTGTCGGCCTTGTCGAGCGCGGCCTCCGGGTCCATGTCCTTGCGGACGCTGTTGGCGAAGACGTCCTCGAGGGAGGTGCGCATGGCCTGGGTCCAGCCGATGTTGTCGAAGTGCCCGAACTCGTTGAAGAGCCGGACGCCCTCAGCGGCGTTGCCGGACTTGAGCTTGGTGGCCGTCTGCGCGATCGAGGTGCGCGGCGGAATGTGGAAGCCGAAGGAGGTGGCCCACTCCTCCTGGTACTTCTTCTGGTCGATCCACAGCCACTTGACGTACTCCGTGGCGGCCTCGACGTTCTTGCCCTTGGCGTTGACGAACATCGACCAACCGCCGTTGTAGACCGACTGCTTGCCGGAGTCGATGGTCTTCGGGAAGGGGAAGACGCCCCAGTCGTCGCCGAGCGCCTTCTGGATGGCCGGCATCGCCCACATGCCGCAGAACTGGATGGCGCACAGGCCCTGGTTGAGCGAGGAGGGGTCCCAGGACGCGGTCGGCGCTCCGAGGAGAAGGTTGCCGCTGGTGAACAGCTTGCGCATCTTCTTGATGCCCTCGATGACGCCGTCCGTGTGGTAGGCGATCTCGTTCTTCTCGTTGAGGTGGTCCGCGCCGGCCGACCAGATCATCGTGTCGATGACGCTGTGCAGGTCGTCGCCCATGTACAGGCCCTTGACCTTGCCGGTGGTGAGCTTGGCGGCGGCCTCCGCCAGTTCGTCGAGCGTGGTCGGTACGTCGACCTTGGCCTTCTCCAGCATCGACTTGCGGTAGAAGAAGAACTGGGGGTCGTCGATCATGCGGACGCCGTAGATCTTGCCGTCCACCGTGTGCGACTTGATGTCGGCCGGGTTGAAGTCGTCCTTGACCGGCGTGATGATGTCGGTCAGGTCCGCCACCTGACCGCTCCTGACCAGCTGGATCTGCGGGTGGAACTCGAACAGGTCGGGCGCGCTCTTCGTGAGCAGCGTGGCGAAGAGCTTGCTCTCGAAGTCGGCGCTGGTGATCCACTGCGTGGTCACGTGGGCCTTGTCGTAGGCCTTCGCGTACTTCTTGATGGCCTGTTCGGTGCCCTGCTCGCCGTACGCGTGGAAGAACTGCGTCAGGTTGACGCCCGAACCGGCCCCTCCGCTCCGGCCGTTGTTGCTGCCGCAGGCGGCGAGCGTGCCGGCCGCGGCCATGCCCGCGGCGGCGCGGAAGAGCGAGCGGCGGGACCAGTTGCTGTTGCTCATTGCCGACATGGTGACGTCCTTGTCTCGAGTACGGCTGCGGCTCAACGGCTCAAGCGCCAGGTGGCTCGAATGGCGTTGCGGTGCGGGACGTTAACCTTCGACTAAGGCTTCGGCAAGGGGTTGGACGAAGTCTGTTCGAAGCGTTGCGATCGGTTCGGGATGGCGAACGGACCGGGTTCCGGAGGGAGATGCGGAGAGTTTCGGCGAAGGGGCAACGACGGTGCGGCCAAAGGGAGATGAGGGCCGCCGGTGTCAGGGCCGGCGGCCCTCGGTTCAGGGGCGACGCCGGTTCCGGGCGAACTGCCGCACGGACAGGGCCTCGTGAGCCCGGACGGACCCGCCCTGTCCGTCGGCGCGTGTCACCACCGCCCTCGGGGCGTCGTGCGGACGACGGGAACGCAACCCGGCTAACCGGTTCACGCGGACGGCGTCGTACGACTGCGCACGCTCGCGGAGGCGGTGCGTGCGACGGTCCTCTGCCCGACCGACTGCAGCGCCCCTTCCAGTGCGAAGGTGGCCGCGCCCAGACAGGCCGGGTCGGTGGGGATGGGGCTGAGGACGATCCGGCTGGCGGCCAGCGGCCGCTTCAGCGCGTGCCGCGCCACGGCCTCGCGCACCTCCGCCAGGAGCGGCTCGCCGAGCCGGGCTGCGACCCAGCTGCTCAACACGACCACCTCGGGGTTCAGCACGTTGATCAGGTTGGCGATGCCGGCGCCGAGGTAACGGGCGGTGTCGCGGACGACCTTGACGGCCACCGGTTCGTTCGCCGCGACCGCGACGGCCAGCGCGTCGATGGTGGCCGTCTGGTCCTCGGGGTGCAACAACGGGCTCCGCGGGCTCAGTTCACGCAGGTTCTGCATGATGCCGGGCGCGCCGACGTATGTCTCCACACAGCCGTGGTTGCCGCACCGGCACAGCCGGCCGTCGAGCACGAGCGTGGTGTGACCCCATTCGCCGGCGCTGTTGCTGACCCCCCGGTGCAGTCCGCCGCCGAGCACCAGTCCGGCGCCGACGCCGGTCCCCAGATTGACCACCACGGCGTCCCCGTGTCCCCGCGCCGCCCCGAACCACAGCTCCGCGACCGCCCCGGCGCGCAGCGGGTTGTCCAAGTACAGCGGATACGCGATGTGTTCGGAGAGCAGGTCGAGCAACGGCACGTCGTGCCAGTCCCAGTTGGGCGCGTACTCGGAGACGCCGGTGGCGCGGTCGACCTGCCCCGGCACGCTGACCCCGACGCCGAGCACCCGGGCCGCCTCGACCCCGGCCTGCGCGACCACGGAACCGGCGGCCGTGGCGACATGGCCCACCACTTGCTCCGGGCGGCTCTCGCCGGGCCGCATGTTCTCCTCGGCGCGCGCCAGCACGTTCAGCGCGAGGTCGAAGAGCTCGACGTGGACGTACGTCTCCGCGATGTCCACACCGATCAACGCGCCCCCCGACGCGTTGACGGCCACGAGGCCCCGGGGGCGGCCGCCCGCCGAATCCTCGAACCCGACCTCCGTGATCATGCGGAGGTCCAGCAGCTCGCCGACCAGTGTGGCGACGGTCGCGAGCGAGAGACCGGTCGCGGCGGCGAGCTCCTGCCGGGAGGTGGGCGAGGCGGCGATGATCTGGCGCAGCACTTCGTAGCGGTTCGCGGTGCGGATGTCACGTGATGTGCCGCGCTTCATGGAACGTGTCCCCTCATCCCTTCCGTCCCCGTGCATGCCGGGCGGGCCCACACGGCGACGGCACCGGCGCCGCGCCAGGTTATGGGGTGCCGCAGGGTTCGACAAGGGGTTAGGAAAGGGGCTTTATTAAGTGACGGAAGCCGACCGGACGTCAGTCCCCAGGACGTCCCGCACGAAGGCGTTGGTGAACGTGCCGGCCGGGTCCAGCTCCCGCGCCAGGGCGGCGAAGTCGTCGATCCGGGGGTAGCGTCCGCGCACCGCGGCGGCCGGCAGCGCGAAGACCTTGCCCCAGTGCGGCCGCGGCTCGAACGGCTCCAACGCGGTCTCCACCGCCCGCACCGCCGGCAGCACCGCCGCCGTGTCCTCGACCCAGGTGAAGTGGAGCGCCACGGTGTCCCGGCCGTAGGAAGGGCTCAGCCACTGCTCGTCGGCCGCCACGGTCCGCACCTCGCAGATCTGCAGCACGGGGGCGACCGTCTGCCGGATCCCGTCGAGTGCACGCAGCGCCGCCACGGCATGGCCACGCGGCAGCAGGTACTCGCTCTGCAGCTCGTTTCCGCTGCTCGGGGTGAACTCCGCCCGGAAGTGCGGCAGCCGTTCGTGCCACGGCCCCGGCACCCCGAACTGCTCCGTGCAGTTGACCGCCGGCATCCCCGGGACCGGATGCAGGGCCTCGGTGGCGGGCGCCGCCCACGGGAAGTCCCCGAGCGGCTGATCCGTGCGCCGCTTCAACCACACCTGCCGGAACCCGGGCGCACCCCAGTCGGTGAACAGGCTCACGCTGTACGCGGCGCCCGCCACGGCCTCGAAGTCCAGCCCGTCCAGCGGGAGTTCGGTGAACAGATGCTGCTCCACCCCGTAGGCGGGCTCCAGGTCGAGGGTGAGCGCGGTCACGACCCCGAGGGCGCCCAGTGACGTGACGGAGCCGCCGAAGCGCCGGTCGCCGCGTCCGACGACGACGGTCGAGCCGTCGGCGGTGACGATCTCCACCTCCCGCACCGCGGAGGCCAGCGGACCGTTCGCGACCCCCGACCCGTGCGTGCCGGTCGCCACCGACCCGGCGACGGAGATGTGGGGCAGGGAGGCCATGTTCGCCAGCGCGAGCCCGCGCTCGTGGACCCGGCGCGCCAGCTCGGCGTAGCGCACGCCGCCGCCGACCCGCACGGTCCGGGCCGCCGTGTCGACGTCGACCTCGCCGGTCAGGGCGTCCAGCGACAGCAGCACCCCGTCGCGGCCCGGCTCGGCGATCTCGTTGAACGAGTGCCCGCTGCCCAGCACCCGCACCCGTGCGCTGCGCGCCACGAGCGAGCGCAGCGCGTCCAGGGAGTGCGGGCGGTGCAGTTCCCCGGCGGCGAAGGTGATGTTGCCGGCCCAGTTGGTAACGGTTTCGGTCATGCGACTGCTCGCCCCTCCCGAGGAGATCCAGAACCCGGAATTCCCAGGTGGAACCTACCCTGCCCGCAACACGAGGCCCCCGCCCCCACCACCGCGCCGGCAGGGGCATACCGTGAGGAGTCGTACGCCTGAGCCGGGAGGAGAGACGGATGGGCAGCCGTACCGCGCTGGTCGAGGATCTGATGGAGCGGTTTCCGCATGTTCCGCGGGAGGCCGTCTTCAAGGAGGACCTGCTGCGCGGAGGCGTGGCCTTCGACCCCTCCGCCCTCAGCGACAACGAGTCGGGGGAGGTCAAGCCGAAGTCGTACTTCATCTTCTCGTTCGACCACGGCACCCTGCCCGAGCTCGGCGAGGCCGCGCTGCGCCGCCCGCCCGAGGAGATCATCCTCACGGGAGGCCCCTACGACCTGCGGCGCACGGTCGTCTCGGTCCGTGTGAACCCCTCCTCGCCGTACCGCGTCGCGGCGGACGACGAGGGCCTGCTCGGCCTGTACCTCGACGGCAGGCGCATCGCCGACGTCGGGGTGCCGCCGATGCCGGAGTACTACCGGCACAAGCTCTCCAACGGGAAGTCCGTCATGGAGGTCGCCCCCACCATCCAGTGGGGTTACCTCATCTATCTGACCGTCTTCCGGGTGTGCCAGTACTTCGGCGCCAAGGAGGAGTGCCAGTACTGCGACATCAACCACAACTGGCGCCAGCACAAGGCGGCCGGGCGGCCGTACACGGGTGTGAAGGACGTCGAGGAGGTCCTCGAAGCCCTGGAGATCATCGACCGGTACGACACCCAGAAGGCGTCCACCGCGTACACGCTCACCGGCGGCGCGATCACCAAGACCGTGGCCGGACGCGACGAGGCCGACTTCTACGGTCACTACGCCAAGGCCATCGAGGAGCGCTTCCCGGGCCGCTGGATCGGCAAGGTCGTCGCCCAGGCGCTGCCCCGGGACGACGTGCAGCGCTTCAAGGACTACGGCGTGCAGATCTACCACCCCAACTACGAGGTGTGGGACCGCCGGCTGTTCGAGCTGTACTGCCCGGGCAAGGAGCGCTACGTGGGCCGCGACGAGTGGCACAAGCGCATCCTCGACTCCGCGGAGATCTTCGGCGCGCGCAACGTCATCCCCAACTTCGTCGCCGGAGTCGAGATGGCCGAGCCCTTCGGCTTCACCGGCGTCGACGAGGCCATCGCCTCCACCACGGAGGGCCTGCGCTTCTTCATGTCGCACGGCATCACGCCCCGCTTCACCACCTGGTGCCCCGAGCCCACCACCCCGCTCGGCAAGGCCAACCCGCAGGGCGCGCCGCTGGAGTACCACATCCGGCTGCTGGAGGCCTACCGCGCCACCATGGACGAGTTCGGGCTCTCCTCGCCCCCCGGCTACGGCCCGCCCGGACCCGGCCGCGCGGTGTTCTCCGTGAGCTCTTTCATGGACAGCCTTTCGGCGCAGGACACGGCGACCGTATAGTCCGTCCGCGGAATCGGCGTCGGAAAAAGTGATGCCGGCGTTGAGCACGGAGGGGTCCGCGTCCGTACAAGAGGCCGGAGTGGCGGGCGCGGCCGTCTTCTGCTGCCCTGTCCTGCTGTCCTTACATGACATCTGAACAGGGCGCTTGTCAGTTGTGTTGGAAACGTGAAAAGCTCTGCCCCTGCCGCGAGGTTCCCCCCAACTCCATTGCCGTCATGGTGAGTTGACCTCGCTTGTGGATGCAGGAGACCCATGCCCGACCTGCCGACCCCGAAGGACGCCGCCGAGGCCGCGCTGTTCTCCGAGTGCTGGGACGCCGTCCTGTCGTACGCCGACCTGTGCACCTCCGGCTCGACCGCGGCGAACCAGCTGGCCCGTGAGGCGTTCGCGCTCGGCATACGCGAGGCCCGCGCCGCCGAGGACGGCACCGCACGAGGTGCCGGCCGTCGCTCGTCCCGGCTGCCCCGGATCCCCATGCTGCTGACCGCCGTACGCGCCACGGCGGCCGCCTGGGAGGCCCAGGGCCAGGGCCACAAACTCGACCCCGATCTGCGCCTGTGGCTGAACTCCGGCAAGGCCGCCCGGTACGTCGGGCCACCCCTGAGCCGTCCCATCGCCCTGCGCGGCCTGCGCGACATGCAGGAGCCTGACGCCGCCCTGCTGTGGCTGGCGGAGGTGGAGGCGCTCCCGCTGCACGCCGTCGTCCGCCGCCAGGGCCTGGACCCCGCCGCCGCCGTCGAAGAGCTGAACCAGGTCCGCGGACTGTTCCGGGACCGCTGTCACCGCAACCATCTCGACACTCCGATGGACGCGGAGTGCCGCAGCTACGTCCGGCTGCTGGACGCCGTCACCCGCTCGCCCGCCGCCGACACCCCGGCGGACCTCTCCCGGCATCTCGCCACCTGCGTGGAGTGCGCGGAGGCCGCCGCCTGTCTGCGCCTGCACGGGGGCGGCCTGCCCGCGGCCCTCGCCCAGGGCGTGATCGGCTGGGGCGGCCTCGCCTACCTGGAGCGCCGCCGCCGGGCCGCCGAGGTGCGCCTCGGCCCCGGACGCCCCGACACCTCGGATCCCGAGGGCGCGGCCGCGCGGGCCGCCGCCGGCAAGGCGCGGGTGCGGCGCAACGCGCTCCTCGCCGCCGCCGTCCTCGTCTCGGGGCTGGCCCTCGCCGTGTCGATGATGCCCGGCGACAGCGGCGGTGGCCTCGCCAAGAGCGGCCCCACGGACAGCAGTCCGGTGGCCGGCCGCGGCTCCGTCCCGCCGTCCGCCTCTCCGGCGACCTCCGCCGCGCCGTCCTCGTCCGACCCGGTCCCGTCCGCCAGTGGCACGCCGTCGCCGACCCGCGGCGACGCCGCGAGCAAGCCGGACCCCGAGCCCCAGGGCACCTCCTCGGCCACCGCGGGCGCCGGCGGCAGCGAGGACGAGGCGGCCTGCGAGGTCCGGTACGACCTGGTCAACCAGTGGCCGGACGGCTTCCAGGCCACCGTCACCATCACGACCCTTGACGCCCTCGACACCTGGCGCGTCGCCTGGTCCTTCCGCGACGGCCAGCGGGTGGACCAGATGTGGGACGCGAGCCTCGCCCAGAACGGCTCCCGCGTCACCGCGACCGCCGCCGACTACAACCGGTCCGTCTCGGCGAACGGCACCCTCACCTTCGGGTTCCTGGCCTCCTGGCAGAACAAGAACTCCGCGCCCTACGCCTTCACCCTCAACGGCAGGACGTGCACGGCCTCCTGAGCCCCGCCGCCTGACGAGCACCGCCCCGCCCCGCCCCGCAACGGTCGCGGCGGCGGGCCGGTACGGCTCGCCGCGCGCTTCCCGGGTTCCACCCCGGTGCGCGGCTCTCCTGCGGCCGCCCTGCTCCTGCGGCCGCCCTGCTCCTGCGGCTGCTCCGCCTCCGCCGCCCTCTCCTGCGCCGGAAGCCGGAAAAACGAGTGGCAACCCGCCTCGTGCGTCCCTATCCTGAGCGAGCGTTACGCGGGGGCCGACGGCCCACCGCTGTCAGCCGTACGAGGAACGGGGGGTGTGACCGATGACTGTCGCCACGAGGGGCGCTGTCCGCAGCGGCCAGACGTTCGTTCACTCCACCTCCGCGGTCTCCGGCTGACCACTTCTTCCGCTTTTTTCGTGGGTGCTTTCACTTAGGTGAGCGCTGCCGGGGCTGCCCCCTGTGAAGGGTCTCCCTTGCATTTCTCTTCCTCATCGGTTTCGTCGCACCCTCTCGCCGCCTACGGCTGGGACGAGGGCTGGGAAACCGAGTTCACCCCTTGTGCCGAGCAGAACCTGCTGCCCGGCCGTGTCGTGCGTGTCGATCGAGGCATGTGCGACGTCGTCACCGAGGCCGGCACCGTTCGCGCCGACACCGAGTTCGTCGTGCCCCGCGATCCGATGAAGGTCGTGTGCACGGGGGACTGGGTCGCCGTCGACCCCGCCGGCAGCGATCCGCGATACGTGCGGACGCTCCTCCCGCGCCGTACCGCGTTCGTCCGCTCCACCTCCTCCAAGCGTTCCGAGGGACAGATCCTCGCCGCCAACGTCGACCACGCCGTCGTCGCGATGTCCCTGGCCGTCGAACTCGACCTCGGTCGTGTCGAACGGTTCCTCGCCCTGGCCTGGGAGTCCGGCGCCCAGCCCGTCGTCGTGCTCACCAAGGCCGACCTGGTGCCCGATCCGGTCGCACTGTCCTACCTGGTGGAGGACGTCGTGGCGGGCGCGCCGGGCGTGCCCGTGCTGACCGTCTGCGCCCGGGAGGGCGAGGGCGTCGAGGAACTGGCGGCGCTGCTCGGGCAGGGCACCGCCGTGCTGCTCGGCGCGTCCGGCGCGGGCAAGTCCACGCTCGCCAACGCGCTCGTCGGCGAGGACGTGATGGACGTCCAGGCCACCCGGGACATGGACGGAAAGGGACGGCACACCACCACCACCCGCAACCTGCTGCCGCTGCCCGGCGGGGGCGTCCTCATCGACACGCCCGGGCTGCGCGGCGTCGGCCTCTGGGACGCCGGCACGGGCGTCGGCCAGGTCTTCGCCGAGATCGAGGAGTTCGCCCGGGACTGCCGGTTCCACGACTGCGCGCACGAGTCCGAGCCGGCGTGCGCGGTGCGGGCGGCCGTCGACGACGGAAGTCTGCCGCTGCGGAGGCTGGAGAGCTACCGCAAGCTCGTCCGGGAGAACCAGTGGATCGTCGCCAAGTCCGACGCCCGCATGCGCGCCGACGTCCGCCAGGGATGGAAGCGCAAGCAGGCCGAGGGGAGGGCGGCGGGGGAGGCGAAACGCGGCCGGGGGCCGTGGCGGCCCGCACCGCCCCGGTGACCGCTCCCAGCGGGTTCCCCTGTTTCGCGATCCCCGATGCCACGTCCGATTTCCGCTAGCGGGGTGTGCGTCGCAGGCGAAGACTGGGAGCCATGACGGACCAGGAAACCCGCTACGAGGCGGTCCGCAGCAGGGACGCCCGGTTCGACGGCGAGTTCTTCTTCGCCGTCGCGACCACCGGCATCTACTGCCGGCCCAGCTGCCCCGCCGTGACGCCGAAACGACGCAACGTGCGGTTCTTCGCCACGGCCGCCGCCGCGCAGGGCTCGGGCTTCCGGGCCTGCCGGCGGTGCCGCCCGGACGCCGTACCCGGCTCGGCGGAGTGGAACGCTCGCGCCGACGTCGTCGGCCGGGCCATGCGCCTGATCGGTGACGGAGTCGTCGACCGGGAGGGCGTCGCCGGGCTCGCCGACCGGCTCGGCTACAGCGCCCGCCAGGTGCAGCGACAGCTCACCGCCGAACTCGGCGCGGGGCCGGTCGCCCTCGCCAGGGCGCAGCGCGCCCACACGGCGCGGGTGCTGCTGCAGACGACGGGCCTGCCGGTCACGGAGATCGCCTTCGCGTCCGGGTTCGCCAGCGTGCGCCAGTTCAACGACACGGTCCGTGCCGTGTACGCGGCGACCCCGACCGAGCTGCGGGCGGCCGTACGCGCGCACCGCCGCACCGCCACCCCGGCCGCCGGGATCCCGTTGCGGCTCGCCCACCGGGGCCCGTACCACGCGGGCGCCGTGTTCGACCTGCTGCAGCACGAGGCCGTGGCCGGGGTGGAGGAGGTCTGCGGGCCGACCGGTCGGCGCACCTACCGCCGTACCCTGCGGCTGCCGTACGGCACCGGGATCGTCGCCGTCGACGAGCGGGCGGGCGACCCGGGCCGGGCCTCGGCCGTTCATCCCGGCGGCTGGCTCGACGCGCGGCTGCACCTCACCGATCCCCGCGACCTCACGACCGCGGTCCAGCGGCTGCGCCGGCTGTTCGACCTCGACGCAGACCCGTACGCCGTCGACGAGCGGCTCGGCGCCGACCCGCGGCTCGCCCCGCTGGTCGCCGCCCGACCGGGGCTGCGCTCGCCGGGGGCGGCCGACCCGGAGGAGTACGCGGTGCGGGCGCTCGTCGGGCGGACACGGGCGGAACGACTCGCGCGCGCCTACGGCAAGGCCCTCGACGCCCCCTGCGGGACCCTCACCCACCTCTTCCCCGAGTCGGCCGTCCTGGCGGAGTCCGAGCCCGACGGCCCGCTGGGCGCCCTCGCCGCGGCCCTGGCCGACGGCGCCGTACGGCTGGACCCGGGCGCCGACCGGGACGACGCCCAGGAGGCGTTGTCGGCGCTGCCCGGCCTGGACGCCCGTGCCGTCGCGGCGATTCGCGCCCGCGCGCTCGGCGACCCCGACGTCGCGCCGCCCGGCACGGACGTCCCCGACACCTGGCGCCCCTGGCGCACCTACGCCCTGCACCACCTGCGCGCCGCGGAGGAACGATGACCGACCCCCTGACGAACCCGATGACCGACCCCATGACGGACCCGATGACCGCCCCCGTGACCGAACCGATGACAGCCCCCTTGACCGCCCCGACGACCCGGCTGACGTTCTGGACGCGGGTGGAGAGCCCGCTCGGCACCCTGCTGCTCACGGCCGACGCCGACGGAGCGCTGACCTCCCTGTCCGTGCCCGGGCAGAAGGGCGGGCGGAGCGTGCAGAACGACTGGCGGCACGACCCGGGTCCCTTCCGGGAGGCGCGCGAACAGCTCGACGCCTACTTCGCCGCAGACCTGAAGGAGTTCCGTCTTCCGCTGCGCAGCGACGGCACCGCGTTCCGCGAACGGGTGTGGGCCGCCCTGGACTCCGTCCCCTACGGGGCCACCACGACCTACGGCGAGGTCGCCGCGCGCGTCGGAGCCTCGCGGATGGCCGTACGGGCCGTCGGGGGAGCCGTCGGGGCGAACCCGCTGCTGATCGTGCGGCCCTGCCACCGGGTGATCGGCGCCGACGGCTCGCTCACCGGATACGCGGGCGGGCTGGAACGCAAGGTACGGCTGCTCGCCCTGGAGGGGGTGCTCCCGGAGCCGTCGATCTGACCGCGGGCGAGGTGCGGGGGCCGAAGGTCAGTCGTACGCCCCGGTTCCCGGCCGTCTGACGCGTGCGACCACGCGCGCCCCGCCGTCAGCCCCACAGTTCCGCTCCCAGCCACGCCCCCGCGATCAGCAGGCAGGTGAACAGTTCCGCCAGGACGCTCCAGCCGCCTGAGCGCATCGCTGTGCGCAGGGCCGCGCGGGCCTCGCCGGGGCGGCCCAGGCGGAGGCGTTCGGAGAGGTAGATGCCGCCCATGAAACCGGGGATCGCGCCGAGCACGGGGAACAGAAGGAAGCCGAGGAACGCGCCGAGCCCCGCGTACACCGCCATCCGGGGGGTCGCGCCGCTCGTCCGCAGCCGACGGGGAGGCAGAGCCCAGCGCACCACCTGGGACAGGAACAGGGCGACCGTGGCACCGACCAGAACGAACCACGCGACCGGGCGCGGATCGTCCAGCGCCCACCACAGGACCGCGGCCCACACCAGCCACGACCCCGGCACACCGGGCACCAGCACTCCGCACAGGCCGAGCAGAATGACCAGTCCGACCAGCAGGAGTTCGAAGACTCCCATCTGCCCAGAGTGCCCGAGCCCAAGAGAACACGCAGGTCAAGAGGCAAGGGCGGACGGTCACGCAGGTCTGCGGCGGCGGTCCCGTCACCGCTCCCGGGTCACCCAGCCGCGCTCGTAGGCGTGCCAGCCCAGCTGCAGCCGGGTCGTCACTCCCGTCAGCTCCATCAGTCCCTTCACCCGGCGCTGCACGGTCCGCAGCCCGAGGTCGAGCTGTTTGGCCACGCTCGCGTCGGTCATCCCGGCCAGCAGCAGGGACAGGATCTCCAGGTCGGCTGCGTCGGGGCCGTCCGGGTCCCGCTGGGCGACGCCGGCCGGGCCCACGCGCAACGGCAGCGCCTCCCGCCACACCGACTCGAACAGCCCCGACAGCAGCTCCAGCAGCCCGCTCGCGTGCACCACCAGCGCGGCCGGCTCCGCCGAACGGCCGGTCAGCGGCACCAGGGCGAGCGAGCGGTCGGCGACCACCAGCTTCGTCGGCACCTCGTCCACCACCCGCACCTGCTCGTCCCGGCCCAGCGCGGCGGACAGCTCCGTCATGCCGTTCGGCTGGTCGAGTACGGCCCGCTCCAGGACCACGCGGTACCGCACCCCCCGGGCGGTCGCCTGTTCCTCCGCCTCGTTCTCGCTGCCGGTCACGGCCACCGGGGTGCCGGTGACCAGCGCGCACACCTCTTCGGTCGCTCCGAGCTGAAGCTGCAGGAAGCGCTGGGCGACGGCGGCTGCGCCCGTCACCACCTCGACCAGGTCGTGCACCGCCGGTTCGGTCGCGGTCGCCCGGTACTCCTCGGCGAGCAGGGCGGCCGCCAGCTCCGCCTTCTCCAGTTCGTGGCGCTGCCGGGTGAGCAGAGCGCCCAGGGCCACGCCCGGAGGAGCGGCGACCCAGCGTCCGGGACGGCCCGAGGACTGGGCGGCCAGCCCGTGCTGTTCGAGCCGGCGCAACGCGCGTTCCGTGTCGTGCTCGCCGAGGGCCAGCCGACGGGCGAGGTCGGGTACATCCGCGGCGCCCACCGACACCAGTGCCCGGTATGCCGACTCATGGGTCTCGTCGAGCCCTATCGCTCCCAGCATGGGGTGCGACCCTCCTTCCGACGTGGCCGTGAGTGGCGGGAAACGGCCACGGCGTAAACCCGCCGCCGCACATCATCGCCGTACCGGCGGTCACTCTGCCAAGGTGTGGCCACGGCGTGACCAAGTGATCAACGCTGGTTCTTCACCGCGGATCTCCATGAACGCCGTGCACACTCGGTCCGGCGCGGCCTTCGCGCCGTGCTCCGAGGGCCGCCGGAACGTGATCCGGGCTCTTGACGCGCAGGGGCGCAGTAGGGGACTCGAGCCCGGGTCACCCCGGGTCGCCGGGCGGTTCTCCCGTGGGGGGTGGAACCGCCCGGCGACCTCTCTCGCACCGTGCGCCGCACTGCTGTCCGGACGTCGCTCGGCACACTGTTCGACACCCGTGCCGTGGGGGCATTTTCCGGATGCCCCGTTTTCCTGCGGCCCTCGCGGTGGACAATTGGGGGCATGAGCCAGCAGGGGGGTAGGCCCACCGGTCACGAGGACGACTGGTGGGGGCAGCTGTACGACGACGCCACCGAGGACACGGGGCCGGCGCCCGCCGCCGACTCCCTGGACGACCGGTTCGCCTCGGCCGCCGGAGCGGTGCGCTCCGCGGGCCCGGCGGACGGTGTGCGCTCGGGCGACGGCGTCGGGACAGGGGCCCCAGGAGGCGTTCGGGACCCGGTCGGCCCGGAAACCCCGCTGGTCACACCCGCCCCTGGGGACGATCCCGGAGGCTCCGGCTCCGGCCCTGCCGGTCCGGTGCCGTCGCCCCGCGCGGAACGGCCCGACGTCGGCGCACGGTCGGATTGGTGGACGGCCCAGGGCGCCACGTCGCAGGAGCCGCTCCCGGCGTCCGAGGCCACCGTCCCGCCGCCGAGAAGACGACCGCCCGAGGGGCCCGACGCCGGACGCGACGCCGCCGAACGGTCCGACGACGCCGGCGCGGACATGCGTACGGGCGCCGACGGCACAGCTGCGGCAGGCACAGGACCTGACGCCGACCCGGGAACCGGCGCCGACCCGGGAACCGGCGCCGACCCGGGAACCGGTGTCGCCGACGGGGATCCCACCGACCTCGACGACCGTCGGCCGCAGCGGCATCGCGCACCCTGGGAGCCGCCGTCGGACGCGTCGCCCGGACCCGCGGGCTTCCCGCGCGGCCCGTTGCCGCAGGGGTTCGCCGAGGGGCCGCCCCACGGCCCCGCACCCACCGCGACCGACGGCGACGCGTCACCGCGGACCGCGCCCCCGGCCTCCGAAGCAGCCCAGCGGCCGCCCGTCCCACCCGCGCCGCCCGTCCCACCCGCGCCGTCCGCCTCACCGGCGGAGTCCTCCGCTCCGGCGCCGTCCGCCGAGCCCGCGGCGCCCGCGACCGCTCCGGCCAAACCCGTGGCCGCGCCCGCCGTGCCGGCCGTACCGCCGCCTCCGCCCACATCGCCCCCGCCCACGTCGCCGCCGGTGCCGCCGCACACCCCGCCGCCCCCGAACGCCCCCACCGCCTCCGCCGACGGCCCGGCGCCCTCGTTCAGTCCGGGCGAGCCGTCGTCCGCCCCCGCCCCGGATCGCGCCCCGGATCGTGCCGCGGACGGGGCCCCGGAGGGGTCCCCGGACCTGGTCCTCGACCCCCCACCGCCCGACCATCCCCCCACCGTCCCCGCAATCCCCGCCCTTCCGCCCCTGACGGCCCCGACGGTCTACGTCGGTTCCGGGCCGCCCACCTACGACGCCGAGCCCACCGCCCTGCCGCCCGCCGACCCCGACGATCTGGACGACCTCGTCGCCGACACCGTCCTGGAGGGGGCCCGGTACGGGACCTGTGCGCTGCGGGCCGTTTCCGTGCGGGGTGACTCCGCGCGGTACCGGGGCGAACCGCGCCGTGACTCGCTTCTCACCGCCCGCTTCGGAACGGGCGAGCACGCGCTGATCCTGGTCGCGATGGCGACCGGCGCCAGGGCGACCCCGGGTGCGCATCGGGCGGCCGCCGAGGTGTGCCGGTGGATCGGGCGGGCGGTGGGCCGCAGCCATGTCCGGCTCGCCGAGGACATAAGGGCGGCCCGGCGCGGCGATCTGAAGTCGGGCCTGCACCGGCTCACCGACCGCAGCCTCGGCCGGCTCCGCGCCAGCGCCGCCGAACAGGGACTGGAGCCCGAGGAGTACGCGGCCACCCTGCGCTGCCTGCTGCTGCCCGCCGACCCCGCCTGCCGCACGCGGGTGTTCTTCGGCGTCGGCGACGGCGGACTGTTCCGGCTGCGCGACGGCGTCTGGCAGGACATCGAGCCGCGGGTCGGCGACGTCGCCGGAGAGCCGGTCGTCGGGTTCGGATCCCTCCCCAGCGAGACGCCCGAGGGCGACCGGCTCACCATGGACCTCGGCATCCCCACCCCGCCCAACCCCTACGACCCGGACCCCGGACCGCCCCGGGCTCCCTTCCGCTTCCGTGCCTCCGTAGCCCGGCCGGGTGACACGCTCCTCATGTGCACGGGCGGTCTGGCCGACCCCCTGCGCGGCGAGCCCGAACTCTCCGCCCACCTGACACGACGCTGGTCGGGACCCACTCCGCCCGGCCTCGCCGCCTTCCTCGCCGACACCCAGGTGAGGGTGAAGGGCTACGCCGACGACCGAACGGCCGCGGCCGTCTGGGAGGCGTGAACGAGCCGCCGCGGCCACTGTGGAGGGACCGACCCGAGGAGACCGAAGGGACGCGTCCCCCCATGGCCAAGCAGAACATCGCCGAACAGTTCGTGGACATCCTCGCCCGCGCGGGAGTCAGACGCCTCTACGGAGTCGTGGGGGACAGCCTCAACCCCGTCGTGGACGCGGTCCGGCGCAACCCCGGCATCGACTGGATCCACGTCCGCCACGAGGAGACGGCCGCGTTCGCCGCGGGCGCGGAAGCCCAGATCACCGGGAAACTCGCGGCCTGCGCGGGGTCCTGCGGCCCCGGCAACCTCCACCTCATCAACGGCCTCTACGACGCCCACCGCTCCATGGCGCCCGTGCTCGCCCTCGCCTCCCACATCCCCTCCAGCGAGATCGGCCTCGGCTTCTTCCAGGAGACCCACCCCGACCGGTTGTTCCGTGAGTGCAGCCACTACAGCGAACTCATCTCCAACCCGAAACAGATGCCGCGGCTGCTGCACACCGCGATCCAGCACGCCGTCGGCCGCAGCGGAGTCAGCGTCGTGTCCCTGCCGGGCGACATCGCCGACCGGCCCGCCCCGGAGAAAGCCGTCGAAACCGCTCTCGTCACGACCCGACCCACCGTCCGGCCCGGCGACGCCGAGATCGACGCGTTGGTCGAGATGATCGACGCGGCCGACAAGGTCACCCTCTTCTGCGGCAGCGGAACGGCGGGCGCGCACGCCGAGGTCATGGAGTTCGCCGGAAAGATCAAGTCCCCGGTGGGGCACGCCTTGCGCGGGAAGGAATGGATTCAGTACGACAACCCGTACGACGTCGGGATGAGCGGTCTCCTCGGGTACGGCGCCGCCTACGAGGCCACCCACGAGTGCGATCTGCTGATCCTGCTCGGAACCGATTTCCCCTACAGCGCCTTCCTCCCCGACGACGTGAAGATCGCCCAGGTCGACGTGCGGCCCGAACACCTCGGCCGACGCTCGAAGCTGGACCTCGCGGTATGGGGTGACGTGCGCGAGACCCTGCGCTGTCTCATCCCGCGCGTGCGGGCCAAGGAGAACCGGCGGTTCCTCGACCGGATGCTGAAGAAGCACGCCGACGCGCTGGAGGGCGTCGTGAAGGCGTACACGCGGAAAGTGGAGAAACACGTTCCCATCCACCCGGAGTACGTGGCGGCCGTCCTGGACGAACTCGCCGACGAAGACGCCGTGTTCACCGTCGACACCGGCATGTGCAACGTCTGGGCCGCGCGCTACCTCACCCCCAACGGCCGCCGTCGTGTCATCGGTTCCTTCTCCCACGGATCCATGGCGAACGCGCTGCCCATGGCGATCGGCGCCCAGTTCACCGACCGCCGCCGCCAGGTCGTGTCGATGTCCGGCGACGGCGGTTTCTCCATGCTGATGGGCGACTTCCTGACGCTCGTCCAGTACGACCTGCCCGTGAAGGTCGTCCTGTTCAACAACTCGTCGCTGGGCATGGTCGAGTTGGAGATGCTGGTCGCCGGTCTGCCCTCGTACGGCACGACCAACAAGAACCCCGACTTCGCCGCCGTCGCCCGCGCGTGCGGGGCCCACGGCGTACGCGTCGAGAAGCCCAAGCAACTGGCGGGCGCGCTGAAGGACGCCTTCCGGCACAAGGGTCCGGCCCTGGTCGACGTCGTCACCGACCCCAACGCCCTCTCCATTCCGCCGAAGATCAGAGCCGAGATGGTGACCGGGTTCGCACTGTCCGCCTCGAAGATGGTCCTCGACGGCGGAGTGGGACGGATGCTGCAGATGGCCCGCTCCAACCTGCGCAACATGCCCCGCCCCTAGCCGACGGGCCTCACCACTCCGGCACCTGCCGCGGCGGGCGGGCTGGCGGTCGTTCGCGACGGGAGCCGGCGAGCAGGGCGGACGGCCGGGCGCGGGCGGCCGAGGAACGGACGGCCGAGGAAGGGACGGTGAAGGGCGGACGTCGGGGTCAGTCGGTGGTCCGGACCCACCGGCGCTCCCCGGTGTCCGATCCGTACCAGTAGCGGGGCAGTCCGCCGATGCCGCTCGTGCGGAACGGGCGGCCGTGGTCGTCGACGCGGACCGTGCCGGTACGGCCTTCGGAGGACCAGTCGAGTTCGAGGTACCAGGTGCAGTCGCAGGCCTCGGTCCGCGCCGTGACCAGCAGGACCTCGGGGTCCTCGCTGGACACGTGGTAGGGCAGGCTCACCGCCGGGATGGGCGTGCCGGCGTCGCTGCCCGCGACGGAGTGCGCCACGGGACGGTCCTGGTCGAGGTCGACCGCGAAGTAACGCCTGCTGAGCGAGCCGCCGCACCCGTGGTTCATCGCGTAGTCGGTGCCGGGCGCCGGCGTCGCACGGCCGACGATCCGCACGCGTAACGCCGTCAGGGCGACGGCCGTCGAGCTGCGGGCCTGCACCGAGATCTCCACGTTGGTCTCCCGCCCGTGGACCGCGCCCTGCGCCGCCGCCCAGGGGCCGGCGTCCTGCTCCGTCGGGGGCGGCGGAACCTGTGCCGGCGGCTTGTCGATGACGTAGTCGTGACCGCAGCCCTGCGCCCAGAGGTGCGAGTTCGCGGTCCAGGTCAGCGGTACGCCCGGGGCGGGGGCCGACGCCTTGCCGCGGGCCGGCCCGATGTCCGTGGAGGGCGAGATCGCGTCCGGTACGGGGCCGGGAGGAGACGAGGCGGCGTCGGGCGTGCGGGAGGCGGTCGTACCCGCGGTGGGGGTGGCGGAGTGGCCGGGGGCCGTCAAGGAGGCGGTGGGGGAGCCGGCGGGCCGGGCCGCGCCGTCGGTCACCGAGGGGTGGCTGTCGCCGGGCAGAGCGGACAGCGTGGCCAGCGTGGCGAGGAGCGCGCAGGCGGCACCGACGAGGACGGTGGCGCGGCGGCGACGGTACCAACGGCGGGGCGGGACGTGCGCAGAAGCCCCAATCCTGGCTGCCGTGCCCGCCGCTCCCGTCGTCTCCGGCGGCCCGGCCGTTTCCGCCGTTTCCGCGATGTCCGTTCGCCGCGGTGCCTCCGCGGCCGCCGTGCCTCTGGGGCGCTGTCGTGCCGCGACCGCTCGCAGCCACCGCCGGTGCAGTTCGAGGCGTTCCTCCCGCGTCGCGCCGCAGAACTCCGCCAGCCGCTCCACCGGAGCGAAATCCTGCGGAACCGCTTCTCCCGCGCAGTAGCGGTGCAGGGTCGAGGTGTTCATGCCCAGCCGGCGCGCGAGGGAGCCGTAGCTGCGCTGCGTGCGCCCCTTCAGCTCCGTCAGCAGTGCCGCGAACTCCGCCACATCGGCCACACCGTCGTCGGTCGACACCGTTCCCCCGTGCTCGTCCGGCCCGGGCGGTCATCCCAGGCACCCATAGACCTGCACGTCAGATGGGCTGGGATGGTTCCACCAGGGCCGATCGGGCGAAGACCGTTGCGGTGGGCCGGGCGGACGGCCGATGCTCTTGGTGTCGCACCGACCAGGGCCGGCCGGATCGACCGACCTCGCGGCGACGACCCACACCAGGCACTCACTCTCGGGGGACACCCATGCCCAAGCGCGTCCCGGCCGCCACGCCCGCCGGGCTCACCAGGCTCACCGGCCTCACCGCCCTCACGGCGGCGGGCCTCGCCCTCGCCGCCGTGCTCGCCCCACCGGCGAGTGCCGCCGCTCCGCGGCCCGGCTTCCTCTCGGCCGCGGACCTTCCGCCGCACCCCGGTTCCACCTGGACGGCAGGCAGGATCACCGCCGGCACATCGCCCGACGTCAGGCTGGACCCCTGCCTCGGCGCGGCGTTGAGCCACGCCACGAAGTCCTGGTACCGGGAGTTCCGGACCGACCTCGAGGCGAGCGCCCGTCAGGTCAGCGTCGAGTCGTCGAGCGTCGGCGCGGCGAAGAGCCGGTTCGCGCGGATCAACCAGGACATCAAGTCCTGCGCCGCGCGGATCGAGAAGGACGACCCGGAGGTCGAGGCCGCGCTGAAGGACTACGGGAAGCTCGACGTCGAGGAGGGCGCCCACGTCTACGGCCTGCACACCGAGACCTCCTGGGGCGCGACCGACATCCGGCTCCTGTCGGTCGGCCGGGACGGCACGACGGTGACGGTCGTGGACCGGGGCCAGATGGGCGGCTTCGCCGACGCCCCGGTGAAGGCCTTCAAGAAGACGACCGTCACGG
This sequence comes from Streptomyces sp. NPDC037083, assembly GCF_055606485.1. NCBI lineage: Bacteria > Bacillati > Actinomycetota > Actinomycetes > Kitasatosporales > Streptomycetaceae > Streptomyces > Streptomyces sp. NPDC037083. Next base: position 147,821 of record NZ_JBVJSQ010000004.1, read on the forward strand.
CCGTCAACAAGCTCCGCTGACGTCCGACCCGCGAGACCACTGAGGAAAGCCGAGGCCGCCGCCCTCCCGTCACGGGGGTCGGGAGGGCGGCGGTCTCCTACGACCCGCTCACGTAATGGGACGGACCGGTCGGCCACGGGAAAGACCGCTGAAGGCCTGGAGGACAAGAACCACGCCGACGGCGTCCTGCGTGCCCAGAACGTTCCGCTCGCCTGGAAGGTGGGAATCGAGGGCAGCTAGTCCCTCCGGGCGTGCGTCGAGGGAGTGCCGACCGCGACAGCGTTGGCGAGAGGAGGGCGTGGACGCCGTCGACGCCTCCCACCCGAATCACGGCCACGCCCTCCCACCCGAACCACGGCCACGGCACCCCGGAGCCGCGCCCACGCCCTCCCGCCGGAACCATTCCCTCCCACCGGAACCAGTGGGTTCCGGCCAACCTCGCGAGTTGGGGGAACCGCGTACGGGCAGATCCGCGGCCGGGCCGTCCGGCGGCGCGCGTCGCGGACCTCGGGTCCCGTTCGCACGGGGGTGCTTCGAACGGCCCGGGTGTCCAGCACCGACTGCCCCACGCCTTCCCCGCCTACGACCAGGTCGGTAGAGCCGCTTCCGCAGGCGGGCCGACGCCCGGCGGTCAGCCGGTCTCCCCGGTGTGGGGGTCCCAGGGGGCGTGACGGCCCGGCCGGTGGCCGCCCCGACCGGCTGACGCGCCGGCTCACCTCGGCTCGCGCGGGAAGCGAACGTCCGACGCCGGTCGCGCGGGCGCGCGCGCCGCAGCAGTGCGCCCGCGCCCTCGAGCGACGTTTCCCCGTGCGGGCGCCGGGTCGGTCGCCGTGGGCCTCACGGTCGGGCACCGCTTCCGTCGGGCGGACCGCCGCACGCCTCGAGTCTGCGTCCCCGCAACCGGAATCGGCTCGTCGACCAGGGCTTTCACCTCTCGAAGCCGACCGCTGACGAACCGGTCCCGACCTGCGTCAACGCCGTCGGCCGGCAAGCGTTCGCCGGGCGTGCGTCCCGCGGGCCGCCCGTGCGACCCACGCTTCCCAGGGCGCGCTGGACGCGTCAGGCGTCGCGTGGGGCACTCCCGTCCCACACGCACCGAGGTCCGGTCGTCGGCCCCGGCCTCTTTCCCCGCGGCCCGCACGGTGCCGCCGACCTGACACCTGCCACCGGGGGCGTTTCTTCTGCCCGCCCGAACATGGCCGAACACCCGGTCGTCGACGATTCGACATGACTGGCCCGGTGCCGACCGGGCAAGGATCCCCGTGAACGTGTTCGAGCAGGAGGGAAACCGAACATCGACACGCGGGCGGGGGTCATGGAGAGGCAGGCACGGGGAAGCGGTCCGACGGCGATCGCGGGTACCTCGGTGGCGAGACGGGCGGGGCAGGCCGGGGAGGAGACGACCGGGGAGTCACCGGAGCAGGTTCGGGCGTCGCAGCTCAATCGCAGACTCGGGCGGGCGGACCTGCGGGCGGTGCCCGAGGCGCGCCGGGCGCTGAGGGAGTTGCTGCGGGGCTGGGGGAAGCCGGGCCGGTCGGAGACGGCGGAACTCCTCACCAGCGAACTCGTCACCAACGCGCTCGTGCACACCGACGAAGACGCGGTCCTGACGGCCACCGTCTCACCGTCCGGTCTGCGGGTGGAGGTGCGGGACTTCGTCGCCCGCCGCCCCCGGCCGACCGCGCCGAGCGCCGAGGAAGGGACGCACGGCCGGGGCCTGGTCCTGGTGGAGTCCCTCGCGGACACGTGGGGCGTACGACCACAGGGCGGCGGGAAGGTCGTCTGGTTCGAACTGGGCGCCGGCGCCGCCTGAACGGACGAGGGGCCGCAGGTCACAGCCGCACGTGAAGCCGACGACGGAAGA